>JASHSL010000431.1 GCA_030040855.1 Terriglobales bacterium | reverse complement strand
GGCGATTCAAGTAATACCTCGGATCACGAAGGTTGGGCCGGGACACGTGAGACCTCTCCCCGGCATGTTAACGCGCGATTGTTACTAGATTGTGACTTTGCCCCCAATTTAGCTTTTGTTTCCGGTTGGGTAGTGGTAGCTTCACCTTTTCAGCGACTGGCGTGTGCCGCGCAGGTCCCAGGCATCCTGGCGGGCGCCGAGCCAATCGCGAGCCGTGGGATCAGATGCCATGGAAGCAAATGAATACGATTTGATCGTGATTGGAAGCGGTCCGGCGGGGCAGAAAGGCGCGATTTGCGCCGCCAAGATGCGCAAGAAAGTGGCCATCATCGACCGCAAGAAGACCATTGGCGGCGTTTGCGTTCACACCGGAACCATCCCCAGCAAGACTTTGCGCGAGGCGGTCCTATACCTGAGCGGTTTCCGGCAGCGCACCTTCTACGGCCGCGGCTACGTGCTCAAAGATCGCATCTCGATGTCCGATCTGATCTTCCGCGCGCAAGCGGTCATGGCGCGGGAGATTGAAGTGATCAAGTCGCAGCTGCGGCGCAATTATGTGACCACCCTCGAGGGCGACGCCCGCCTTCTCGAGCCGCATGCGATTGAAATCAAAAGCGACGAGGGTTCGCAACTTGTGCGCGGCAAGTACATTCTCATTGCATGCGGCACGCGGCCCGCACATAGCGCCGATATCCCAATCGACGGCCGAAGAATCTTTGACTCGGATCAGGTTCATTGCCTCGAAGAGGTTCCCAGGGACCTGATTATTGTGGGCGCCGGCATCATCGGTCTCGAATACGCCTCTATGTTCGCGGCCTTGGGAGTTAAGGTTACACTGCTCGATCAGCGCCCCATCCTCCTGGATTTTGTCGACCGCGAAATTGTAGAGAGCCTTTGCTTCCAGTTACGGCAGATGGGAACCGTGTTTCGCCTCGGCGAAAAGGTGGTTTCCGTGGGATTTGACGAAGAGCGCGACCGGGTCTTTGCTAAACTGGCCAGCGGGAAGAAGGTTCATGGCCAGGGCCTTCTCTACACCATCGGCCGTCAGGCTAACGGTGATCTGCTCAACCTCGAAGCCGTAGGCTTGACAATGGACGGGCGCGGCAAACTCTCCGTCAACGAAAACTTTCAGACCGCGGTTCCGCACATCTATGCCGCCGGCGACGTGATCGGATTTCCCGCTTTGGCCAGCACTTCGATGGAACAGGGTCGTCTGGCCAGTTGTCACATGTTCGGAAAGCCCGGCAAAATGCCGCCCAACCTCATCCCCTACGGCATTTACACCATCCCTGAGATCTCCATGGTAGGGCACACCGAAGAACAGCTAACGCGGGATAAGATCCCCTACGAAATCGGTCTGGCCCGCTATGCGGAACTGGCGAAAGGGCAGATGCTCGGGGATGAGCAGGGCTTTCTCAAGCTCGTTTTCGACCCCGATTCGCTGAAGCTACTCGGCGTCCATGCCATCGGCGACCGGGCCGCGGAAATCGTCCACATCGGCCAAGTGGTGCTAACCATGGGAGCTAGTATCGAATATTTTCGCGATACCGTGTTCAATTACCCCACGTTGGCCGAGGCTTATAAGGTGGCTGCGCTCGACGGATTGAACAAACTTTAGGCTCCGAACTCTAGGCTCCGAAACCCGCCTGGGGCGCGTTTTTCCGCCCTTTTTAATTCTGCTGTAACAATTTCCCCGTATAGTGCCGCCATACCTGACCGGAGTTTCCGGTCATTACCCAGGAGACTGTCGATGGCGACCGCACCCACGTCACTTCCCGCTCGTAGGTCCGCAGACACGGCAAAGCCGGTAGCCGTCTCGGCCGTGCACGACAAACTGGCCAAGGGACCCGGGAAGATCGGGGTTCTCATCTTCGGCGTAGTTCTAATCATCGGAGCTATCTACGCCGGCTCCAGCCTGGCTTCCGATCTTTCTTCCGTCCACAGCCCGTCTATCTTGCCCTTCATCCTGCTCGGCATTGCTCTCCTGGTGGCCCTCGGGTTCGAGTTTGTCAACGGATTCCACGACACCGCCAACGCCGTCGCCACCGTGATCTATACCCATTCGCTCGAACCACATATCGCAGTGGTTTGGTCGGGACTGTGGAATTTTCTCGGGGTTGTGACCTCCTCCGGATTGGTAGCCTTTGGCATCATCTCCCTATTGCCGGTGGAACTCATTCTGCAAGTGGGAAGCAAAGCGGGATTTGCGATGGTTTTCGCGCTCCTGGTGGCGGCCATCATATGGAACCTCAGTACTTGGTACTTCGGCTTGCCGGCGTCCAGTTCGCACACCTTGATCGGCTCCATCATTGGCGTCGGCATCGCCAATCAACTGATGGCAGTGAAAACCGCTACCAGCGGCGTCGACTGGGGCCAGGCTTTGAACATTGGGAAGTCCCTCTTGCTTTCTCCGTTGGTTGGCTTCGTCTGCGCGTGGCTCTTGCTTAGGATCATGAAAGTCGTGGTCAAGAATCGCGAACTTTACGTGGCGCCGGAAGGCACACAGCCGCCACCCTTCTGGATTCGCGCCCTGCTGCTTCTTACCTGCACCGGCGTGAGTTTCGCCCACGGCTCGAACGACGGTCAGAAGGGAATGGGTCTGATCATGCTGATTTTGATCGGAACCGTGCCCACGGCCTATGCCCTGAATCATGCTGTCACCAAGAAGCAGTCCCAGGATTTCGTGGCAGTTTCCGAGCAAGCTGGCAACACTCTTAACAAGTATGTGAGTCCCAACGCCGTGATCGCGGATGATCGCGACGACGTCACCGATTTTATCCGCACGCGGCAATTTACGCCCAATACCATGCTGGCGCTGCGCCAGTTGGTGACCGATATCGGCAACGAGACGGCTCAGTTCGGAGAGTTGCGGCATGTGCCCAACGATCGCGTGCGCAACTTCCGCAACGACATGTACCTGGTGAGCGAGGCTCTCCGCCTGATGCAGAAGACGCATCAACCGGAAATCGCAGCCCACGACTGGCAGGTCTTGAACAACTATAAGAAACATATCGACAATGCCACCAAGTTCATCCCCGGCTGGGTAAAAGTTGCGGTGGCCATGGCTTTGGGACTAGGCACCATGGTCGGCTGGAAGAGGATCGTAGTGACCGTCGGCGAAAAGATCGGAAAAGACCACCTCACCTACGGACAGGGTGCCTCGGCCGAAATCACTGCCATGGCAACGATCGGCGCTGCCGATTGGTTCGGCCTGCCGGTGAGCACCACCCACGTGCTCTCCTCCGGCATCGCCGGCACGATGGCGGCAAACCACAGCGGACTGCAGTGGGGAACGGTGCGCAATCTGCTGATGGCCTGGGTGTTGACCTTGCCCGCGGCTATGGTTCTTGCGGCGTTTCTGTTTTGGGGATTCAGCAGAATCTTCTAACTGGAATCCGGCCCGGAACATCCCTGCAGGCGATTGTGGCCGCCCTCGACCGGGTGTGGCGTAAGCCTTCGAATGAAGGCCTGCGACTCGTGCCTCCCCCAAAATCATCGTGCCGGTCCCGATCAGCGCTCGGCTTTGACCTGCGGCGTCCCGTTTTTTAAACCTAACCGAATGGCCGCCCTCGAGCTCGCAGCGATCACCGATAGAGCGTTGCAACCATCTACGATCCAGCTTGCCCCGGCGGTCACAAGCTCTCGATCCGTCGAAGTCGTTCTGACCGCGATCACTTTTGCCCCGGCTGCTCTTCCCGCCAAAATTCCTGCTGGCGCGTCTTCCACCACGATGCAATCCTTAGCGGGAAAGCCCAAGAGTGCCGCAGCCTTCAAATACGGTTCGGGATCCGGCTTGCCCTGGGCGATATCGTCTGCGGAGACCAGGTGTTCTGGGGTCGGCAGTGCGGCGACACGCAACCGTACCTCGGCCAATCGCCGGGTACAGGAGGTTACAATCGTCCACCGCGCTGGGGGCAGGGAGGCGAGCAGTTCGCGAGCTCTCGGCAAGCCAACAACACCATCGAGGTCTGCCATTTCGCGGCGCTCAACCTCCTGGTTCTCGAGCTCGAGGTCGGCATGGGGGAGGTACTCACGTATGGTGGTGAGGCTAGGACGCCCGTGGGCCCGTTGCACGACTTCCTCGGGATTGAAGCCGTGCTGAACCGCCCACCCGGTCCAAACCCGGGTAACTGCTGGAGTGGAATCGATCAGCACCCCGTCCAGATCAAACAGAACCGCACTGCAAGTGATCTCGGCCATGTACCACCATAGCAAATGGACTCGATTCGAAGCCGATCGGAGTGGCAAGCTTTCCCCCAGCTGGGTGACAACTGAGATGCCGGAATGGCTTTGCTCGACGATCGCTTCCCGGCGTCTCGTCTCGCCGATGAGGTGGTAAAAGCCTCGCCGACGGCGCAATAAGAATTCGCTCTGGAGCGACCCGGCAATCGAAAATCGGGCATGTTCCGTACTCTGACGCTCCCTCTGGCATGTCTTTCTGCAAATGGTGTCGACCCTCGTCAAGGCAAAGTTCGAGCCGGCTATCGTGTGGAAAAGCTGTAGACGGTTACGGTATGGTATCGCTGCCCGGGACGCAACTCGGTCGTGGGGAAGTTGGGGTGGTTCGGCGAATCAGGGAAATGCTGTGTTTCCAGACATAACGCCGCATGCCGGCCATAGGCGATGCCGCTCTTTCCCTTGATCGAACCGTCGAGAAAATTGCTGCTGTAAAACTGCACTCCCGGCTGATCGGTCAAAACCTTCAGCACCCGTCCGCTCGTTGGTTCGTAAACCGCCGCCGCCTCCGCGAGCGATCCCGCCTTGCTTTCGAGAACCCAGTTATGGTCGTAGCCGTGTCCCAAGCTGAGCTGCTCGTCGCCTGCGTTGATGCGGGCACCC
>JASHSL010000430.1 GCA_030040855.1 Terriglobales bacterium | reverse complement strand
ATCACTCCACCCATGGAAATTGCCTGTTTTACCTGGCGACCGCGCCCCAGTTCTTCGCTTCGATTGTCGAGCAGTTGGCGGCGGTGGGTCTCACGCGGGAAGATGGCCAGCGTTGGCGGCGGGTCATTATCGAGAAGCCCTTTGGGCACGACCTCGAATCGGCGAGGGTGCTCAACCAGCAGCTGCTCAAGGTTGCGAGCGAAAGGCAAATCTATCGCATCGACCATTACTTGGGCAAAGAAACCGTGCAGAACATTCTGGCATTCCGCTTCGCCAACGGAATCTTCGAACCCATATGGAATCGCCGTTACATCGATCATGTCCAAATCTCGGTGTCCGAGATGGTGGGGGTCGAACAGCGGGGCAGCTACTATGATCACGCCGGGGCTTTGCGGGACATGGTTCCCAATCACATCATGCAACTCATCAGCTTGACCGCGATGGAACCCCCGGTCTCCTTTCATGCCAATGCCGTGCGTGATGAGCAGGCCAAGATCTTGCACGCGATTCAACCGCTGAGCGCGGAAGAGGTGCTCAGCCGCACGGTGCGCGGTCAATACGATTCGGGCATCGTGCAAGGACAACGGGTTCCAGGGTATCGAGAGGAAGAAGACGTGCCTCCCGATTCGAAGACGGAAACCTTCGTCGCCATGAAGCTGGCCATCGATAACTGGCGTTGGGCGGACGTTCCCTTCTATTTGCGCACCGGGAAGCGTCTTCCCGCGCAAAACACGCATATTGTGATTCAGTTTCGGCGCGCCCCGTTTGTTTTGTTCCGCGACACCCCGGTCGAAAACCTCATGCCCAATCACTTGGTGCTCCACATCCAGCCGGAAGAAGGTATTTCCTTGCAGTTTGCCGCCAAGGTTCCAGGGCCCATCATGCGGCTGGGAGCCGTTGACATGAACTTTGAGTACCACGACTACTTCGGAACCCAACCGAGTACAGGGTACGAGCGGCTCTTGCACGATTCAATGATCGGTGACGCGACTTTATTTCAACGGGCCGACATGGTAGAGGCGGGCTGGTGCGTGATGAGCCCGGTGCTCGACGTCTGGAAGGCGTTGCCGCCACGCAATTTTCCCAACTACGCGGCCGGCACCTGGGGACCCAGGGAAGCCGACGAACTGCTGGAGCGTGACGGAAGACGCTGGAGGAACTTCGAGAAATGATCCTCGCCGGCGACATCGGAGGCACCCACGCCAGATTGGCATTCTTCGATGTGTCGAACGGCCATTTTCGAATGGTCTCCGACTCGGTTTTTCCCAGCCGCGAATACCGCGGCCTGGATGAAATCGTGATCCGCTTTCGGGATGATTCCCACCTCGACGCCGAGGCTGCCTGCTTCGGCGTCGCCGGTCCCGTGCGCAACGGCCGAGTGGAGACTTCGAATCTCCCCTGGATCATCGAGTCGCAACAGCTGGCCAGAGAATTAAAGCTCGAAAGAGCCCTGCTCATCAATGACCTCGAGGCCAGTGCCTGGGGGATCGCCACCCTCGAAGCCGAAGATGTGGTGCCACTCAATCCCGGGAACGCAAAAGCAGTCGGGAACCAGGGCGTCATCTCCGCCGGTACCGGGCTGGGGGAGGCGGGCCTCTATTGGGATGGGTTGGACTATCGGGTTTTTGCCTGTGAGGGAGGACACGCGGATTTTGCACCGCGCAATGAGCTCGAGACGGAGTTGCTGGGGTATCTGGCTTCCCGCTATGGGCACGTCAGCTACGAGCGGGTAGTTTCGGGACCGGGGTTGGTCAACGTTTTTCACTTCCTTCGCGATACCGGTCGCGGAACCGAACCCCCATGGCTGAGCCAACAGATGCGCGAAGGCGATGCGGCCGCCGCGATCTCACGCGCGGCGATCGAGGGCCGCTGTGCGCTGTGCGAGCAGGCGCTCAACCTGTTCGTTTCCGCCTACGGAGCCGAGGCCGGAAATCTGGCCCTCAAACTGATGGCAACGGGCGGAGTGTACGTCGGAGGCGGCATTGCTCCCAAGATACTACCCAAATTAGGCGAGCCGCTCTTTCTCGAATCCTTCCTAAGTAAGGGTAGGATGCGGTCTTTGCTCGAAGGCATACCGATTCACGTCATCACCAACGATAAAATCGCCTTGCGGGGAGCGGCGCGTTACGCTGCGGCGAGGGCTGGTACCTAAGTAGTGCGCCGAATGGTTCGCCCGCAGGCTCCTTCGAGAACCAACCTCTCTAAGCCGCCCTCAGCTCTTGGTCTCACCGTCGCCCTATCGCCCCGCCACCCTGTGCTTGGCCCGGCCTAGAACACGGGTCCCAGATTGTGTTTTTTCTGAAAAATCTTGCGGTCCAGGATGCGCAAGACGGCGGCGACGTCACTGCCGGTGACGTAAGGCGCCACCGCCCAGGCCAAGCGGAGCTCGTAACCTATGCTGTTGGTTGAATTCCATTGCTTCAGCAAGCGTAACAGGCGGTGCAGGGCAGATTCGGCTTCCTCCTCCGAGGTATCCGGCATCACCACCATAAATTGGTCGTCTCCCTGGCGTAACAGGATGTCGGAACCGCGAAAATTACGCTTGAGCAGCTTGCCAAACTCCATCAGCAACTGGTTCCCCTCGTTCATTCCGAACTTGGCGTTAATCTCGCGAAAACTTTGCAGTTCGATGGCCATCAGCGTCAGCGGCCGTCCGTGCCGATTGGCGCGGGCCACCTCACGCGGAATCAACTCATTCAGCGCGCGACGATTGAGGAGCTGGGTGAGCGGATCCACCAACGACAGGCTTTCCAGACGTTCGTTGAGCACCAACTCCCCGATCAATCGGCCGCGGGTTTGATTGAGGTTTATCTTCTGCTGCAAGAGATAAATGTTAAATAGCAAGATAAGAGAAATGAGGCCAAAGAATAGCTGCGGCAGGTATACGGTCTGGATGCGGATCGTATGCTCGGCCCAGACCAAATTGGGGAACAGCAAGGCCAGCATGCCGACGGCAAGAACCAGCATGACCAGAATCCCGATGGACCACAACTGCAAGTCGCGGCCCGAGAGTTGCTGAATTTCGCGCTGAATGTGCTCTGCGCGCTCGAGCATCGATGGCACAACCGTTGGTGATTCCTCAACACTCGCCGGCATCATTCCCTCGGTGCGCCAACCCCCAGGTTCCACGAACCAGTAGTTCAAATTTTCAAGGGTTTGTGGCAGACCGGGCGAGGTGGAACTTGCGCTCGGGGGTTACGTCGGTAATGCGCGAGCCTCGGCTGCGCGCATCAGGAGTATTCGACGTCAACCAAAACGTTCTCGCCGTCTTGCTTGCGCAATGTGATTTGGACCTTCTGTCCTACCGGAAGCGCATTCCGAAGATCCCCGGAGAGAACCAGCATCTCCCCCGGCCGGCCAGCATTCGACAAGGTGACAATCGATTTGTTGGGCTGTCCCACGTCGGCCTCGTAAAAAGTCACTTCCTTCACCCTTCCGCGCCGTACCAAGCCGGAGAGAGAAGACGGGGGTGCCGCCCGTCCACCCGCACTCTTGCCGGACAGAAATCGGCGCAACTCGAATACAGCGGTTGCTCCGAAAATCGCGGACATCGACAGCAGAATCAAGGAGGTAAAGAGGGCGTCGACGGTCGGTTGCGGGAATAGAGAACCACGGGCAGCAATCCATGCCACACCGAACAAAGGAACGATCGCCAACAGGACGAGTAAACCGAGGACCATAGAGGGCTCTTCGAAGGGGCCAGTCGCAGCCCGCTCTCCAGGGCAACAGACTAGCAGAAAATGATGGGGTTTTGCAGATAGGAACGTGACTTAGGGGGGCACGAAGACTCATCGACAGCGATCACGCCAGTCCCCGATCTCCCTGAGCCCGGCTCCTTGGCTCTTTTCGAACAATCGCACGCGGTGACGCCGGCGCTCGAACTCATGGATATCCGCCCACACCTCGGCCCGCCAAGGTTCGTCGTGCACCGCCATCTCCCCGCAAGTGGCACAGCGAGTGTGATACTTGCTTTCCCGAACCTGCCCTTGGGGGGTTGCTAAGCGAGCCCTAGGTCTCGAGCGAGGCAGTTCAATAAAGATGCAACGTACCTCTTGAATTTCGTCGTTCTCATCGATTACGTGTTCGTAGCGCAACAGGTAGCCGAACCCGAGTTTTTGCGCTTCGACCTCGGCCTCGGCGCGGGTATGGAAAGGGCCGTACTCGGCCCGCAACTGCTCGATCGAATCACAAGTCATCCAAAAGATTTCTTTATGTGCCATTTGCCCCGGCTATCGGTTGCTCTCCAGTCGGCGAACGTTCCTGTTTGCCTGGAGCAATTCAGCTGCCGTCGAGTTCCCGGCCAACTGCCTGTTGCGCGCTGGATTGGGAACCATGGCGAGAGCGCGACCTGTGCAAGGTTTTGCAGCGTTTTGCCGAATTCTGTCGTATCTCGGTAAGAATTCTGGGCTAAGCCGGGTACTCGAAGGGTCACTCCCCGGTGGCCGCGTTGTCCAGCAGACTGATTTGGGCAAACGCAGGTTTTCGAGTAGAATCACGACACTAGCATCAAGTTTGCGGACTCAGTCGTAGTCATGGGAAACCGTCAGCAGCCCAGAAACCAGACTCGCGTGCCGGTACGAATCTTTGGCACAGACTGCCATGGCCGAATCTTCTCCGAGAAAGTTTCTACCGAGAATGTGAGCCGGTTCGGGGTGGAGTTGAGTGGCGTACAAGCCGAGCTGAAAACCGACGAGATCATCGGATTGACGTACGGCCAAACCAAAGCCCATTTTCGAGTGAAGTGGGTCGGCGAAGCCGGAAGCCCCAGGGTTGGCCGTGTTGGCTTGATGAGCCTGTCTCCGGAAAAGCCGTTCTGGGATTTCGCCCTGTCGGAAACCACTGCCGACAGTTTCTCCGAGGATTCGCACGAGCGACGGCTTTACCCACGACTCAAGTGCACGACCTCGGTCGAAATCTATCCCAGCGATCAGCCGACTCCAATTCGCGCCAGAACGAGCGATATAAGCTTAGGGGGATGTTTCGTCGAGATGTCGAACCCGCTGCCCAAGGGAACTGAAGCTAGGATCGCCATCTGGGTAAAAGACCTCAAGTTGTGGGCGAAAGCCCAAGTGGTTTCGAGCGTGCCCGGCTTCGGGGTCAGCGTGAAATTCATCGCCATGTCCGATCAAGAGAAGAGCCAGCTGCAGGAGTTTCTCGACAGCCAAGTGCGACTTGCCGTCCGACCCTAATCAGTTCAGTCGGTCGGCCATGGTTTGCGGGTAAGTGATGATGCAGGGGGCGGACTCGGTGCCACGGGAAAGGCAACCTTCCACCGCTGCCGACAAGTACAACCGCGGCACCGGCTTTACCAGGTAAGCCTGCGCCCCCAGCAAAATGGCTTGTCGAATGGTATCGGGATGGTCTTCGCCGGAACAAATAATCACCTTCAAACCGGGTTGCAGGCCCCGCAGGCTCTGCAAGGTTTTCAGGCCGTCCATGCCGGGCATTTGCATGTCGAGCAGCACAAGTTCGGGAGTGCAGCCCTGCTGCATGCGCCGCACGGCTTCCTCGCCGTTGCTGGCGACCTCAACGTGGTAGTAGTCGAGCTCGAGCAGGACACGGAGATAGCGTTGGACTTCTGGACAATCTTCGATAATCAAGACCGTGGCTCTTTGCTGACTTGGCTCAGGACCTGACATGGGAATTGGACCGCTCGCTTCACCAGGCATGGAAGATCTTGAGCGCAGCCCATGGGAGCTTGTACGCAGTGGCGAGATGGCTCAGACCCGAGGAACGAGACGGCATAACCTTCCGACAACCCACTCTTAAGAGTGCTTAGCTGTTTACCGCATTGATGACGACCGCGTCAACCACCTTGTCGCGCTCTCAATTGCTGGTTTTTCTGCTACTTGCCTGCTTTCCACAGCCCGGTGCAACCGACTTGGTGCAGCCGAGATCAGAGGAAGGCGCCAGCAGGAGATGGCTTACCTCAAGCAACGTACCTTTGATACGGTATGGCGTGGCCTGGCCGTTCCTACGGGGCGCCGTGCTCCTGTGGAAAACACGACAGAAGGCAGCATCGACAGAGCCTTTCAAGGGTCCTTCTTTCCTATCCCCACTTAGGGCGTGACAGCAGTTTCCGACCGATGGCAGGCGATCGGTATCTAAGCCTGCGCGCCGAGCCGGGAGGGTTTGTAAAGGAGACCGTCCGATCCCGGATGAAGTCGATCAACCTTCCACGATGATGTGCAAGAAATTGCATATCAAATCGAGACAGTATTGAAGTAACCCGTTCTCACTCTTCGGTAACTCCGGGGTTCGGCTGCAACGAGAAAACCGTAACTGGCTTACCTGGCGTGAGTTAACGGACTGAAGATAGGCATGGTTCCGGTGAGGCACGACTGGTAGAATCTGGAGGCTACGGGCTAGGTCGCCGTATTTGGTTGGCGAATTGCACCATCCGGGAGTGTTCGTTCTTGAAACGGCAAAGGAAAAGCGCCAAAGTGGAACCACAGGTAGCCAACGGATTCGCAACACCCGCGACCGACCAAAGTACGTTCGAGCAGGGACTCGAAGCCGCCTCGAGCGTGCAGGAGCAGAACCGGCAGTCTCAAAAAAGTCTTGATCCCGCAGCGACGCTGGTGGAGATTGCCGAAGCACAAGCCGTGCTTCGGTCGCTCCCGGATGTTTCCGCCGCGGCCAAAGTGATCGTGGAGCGACTGGAAAGAATCACGAGCGCAACCGCAATTGGGGTGGCGTTCCTGCGGAATGACCGGCTCGAGTACTGTGCGGCGGCGGGCAGCTTGACATCACTGGCTGGCTCCATCGTTCCCATGCCAGCGAACATCGCTGAGCTGTTGCAGAAGGACAAAGTTCGCGAGTCCGCGCCGAACGATTCTCGCCGCGAGCATCTTCAAGGGAATACTCCCAACCCGATTCTGTTTCCGTTTTACGACAAGATGACTATGCTCGGTTTTCTGCAACTGCATTTGCCGGAAACCGAATCGATTGCCGCTCACCAGATCGAAAGCTGCCACGTCATGGCGAATCTGATGGGGGAAGCGGTCATGCGAGCGAGCGAGTTGCAATGGAAACAGGCTCTGGCCAAGGAGCACGCCGCCGTGCTCGAGGCTCTCGAGCGGCTGAAGCCGCAACTCGAGCGGCTCACTGCGGATGGTCCGCCGACGAGCGCTCAAGAGGTAGAGAGCAAGCAGGAGCCGCGCTCGACGCCTGCAGCAGAGGTAGCCCAGTCCCTGGCGGAGATTTCGGCAGAACCCCTGCCCGACATTGCAGACTTGCTCGCGCAGCTCACCGATGAGCCTGCGCCGACCGCAACCGAGATTCCGGCCGGTCCGGTGGGGCTCAAGGACGAGGCCAAGGTGGTTGCGGCCAGCGCGCCTGAGGTCCCAGAGTCGCCACGGGCCGCCACCAGCCAGGCGGAGGAGTCGGTGGCGGTGGCGCAGCTGAGTTCAACCTGTCGGCAATGTGGGTTTCTCTTTGCCGAAGGCGAGAGTTTCTGCGGACGATGCGGAACCCCGCGTTCGATGGAGTTTTCTTCGTCACGGAGCGAGCTGGCTTCTGAGTCACAGATGCTCCCTGACGACGAACCCCAACCGAGCACCAAGTTTCTTCTCGAAGGCGAAGTCGGCCCCGCCATTCCTGTGGCCATCCCCGTTCCGGCTCATTTGGGCAGAGCGGACCACGACACGCCAGCGGTCGACGGCAGTGCGGCCTTGGCCCTTGACTCTTTTCCGCCAGAGGAGGAAACAGCCGAAGCCGAGCCGGAGAGCAAAATCCGGATCCTTGCCAACGAGCAGTCCGCTTGGCAGTCGCCCTGGACATCGGCGGCGAAAGCCCGCTCCTGGCTCGAATCCTTGAAGGGGAACCATTCTTCGAGCAGACGGTGGCTCGACAGACATCACGGCGACATCTCTATGGTCATCGCTCTACTTGTCCTCCTGCTTGCGATTGTGTGGTGGAGTCCGCACCAACCGGCACCAAAACCTCGAATGAAAGCTCCGGAACCCTCGCTGACGTTGTTCGAGCGGGCCCTGGTCGGCTTGGGCTTAGCGGAGCCTCCGACGGTTGATCCCGGGTTCAGCGGCAATCCCAGCGCGCAAGTCTGGGAAGATGTGCACACCGCGCTCTATTATTGTTCCGGATCAGAACAATACGGCAACACAGCCGGTGGGAAAGTAGCTACCCAGCGGGAAGCACAACTCGATCAGTTCAAGCCCGCCGCGCTCAAGGCCTGCGAATAACTTCTCCCCAACGAGCACAGCCGAGAACCTGCCCCGCCCTGGACGGGGGGACTCAATCTTTCCACAGCAGTCGAAGTCGGGGCACGGTCCAACTCCGGGGTGGGTTTGCTCGCTTCTCGCTCCTCGATAGGCTGCTCAACTCCTGCCGCCGATCCTCGACGTACTTGGATTCTTCGCCAGCTTCCTCGACCGCCTTGGATCAAGGTAATATTTTCAAGGGACGCCGGGCTTCGTACCACAAAGCTAACTCGACCCGATTCCAGAGCCCGAGCTTGTCATAGATAGTCCGAAGATAGTTTTTGACGACGTGTTCGGTGGTTCCAATGGCTTGGGCAACTTCACTATTTTTGAGTCCTTGAGCGACGAGCTCGATGACTCGCTGCTCTCGCTCATTTGGTATCCGCTCTCCGCCACGCTCCCTTCCAAGCATAGTTGCCTCCGATATAAAAGTGTTGCGAGCTTGACTCGCTTGATTCCGCTTCTGATTCCAAAGCGCAGAAAAAGCCGATTGAAATGGGCCTTGACGGTGCGTCGGGCCATGTTCAGCTGTCTGGCAATTTCCGCATTGTCGCAACCTTCGAGCAGCAGATCCGCAATTTGCTGCTCTCGTGGACCCAGGTGAATGGGCTTAATTTTCATGATCTCAGCTCCTGGTTTGACAGAATCGCCCTCAGGCGGTTGAGTTCTAGTGGAGAGAGCCGGGGTGAGCCGGCAAATGGTTGACGTTATTCTCCCCAGATTCGAAAATCCCACCATAAGCCGGACAGTGGCGTGACACCCGACCGGTGTGCCTTCGCATCCAGCCAACGAGAAGAAGCAATTACTTAGCTTGATTTTCTGTTTGTTGGGTGCATGTACGCTGCCAGGAGCTTTCCGCCAGCTGTGGTTTTTTCCACAAGGCCTGCACAGCCAAGTCGCCTGGCAGGTACGACCTTCCCCTTGGAGACTTCCTTCTCCTGTTTCTCCCCTTTTCCCGACCCCGAGGGGCGCTTGGCTAAGTTATGAAAAACTAAAGCCGTAGTCGCGACCGGTGGGCGAGAACTCGTGGCTCCGCCAGCAAGGGGGAACTCCCCCCGGCCCACATCGCCCTGCTGCCCAAGGCTGCCAGAGAAGTCTGCGGGCGGGATGAGGGGCCAGGTCGATCGATGAGATAGCCCTCCCCTAGGGGTAATCCAGTAGGTCAAAAATTTCTGAATCGTGTAAGGGAAGGTGGTACTAATTACACTTTCGTACCCGTGAGAATTTATC
>JASHSL010000429.1 GCA_030040855.1 Terriglobales bacterium | reverse complement strand
AGCGCTGCGCTGCTGAACATCATGTTTTCCATGGCTCACCTCTCCGGTCCCAGATTGTCGTCCTCTGTGTGACTTTGCATCTCAGTTCCTGACGGTGATTAAGCCAGAAGTCCAGAACAGAATCTATTGCACGAAGGTGTCGCCGATACCTTTGGATCAATGGAAAGATACGTTTCGAAAAAGTCCGTCGTGGACCTCCAACGAAAAACAGATCGCTCGCTCAGGCTAGAGTGATACGAAGGCGTCGCCATCGCCAATACTATCGGTCAATTGAGTTGGACGCGGTAACGGTCTAAATAATTTGTCTATACATCAACGACTACCGAGGCACCTTTCAGCACTTCGGCCAGTCCTTCGCCCGTGACAGTGTTGACGCCTGTGCTGGGTGCTGCCGCTACTGCCTCGTGTCCGTGTTCCCGAAGCTTGTTGACCGCCTTTGATCCGATGAGTCCAGTACCGCCGATTCACGACGATTTTCATGTCTCCTTCACCCAGCTGGAGACGCGATTTCTGGATGAGTAGCTACGTTATCGGAGAATTGAGACTGCCGAGCGCAACAGTTACTAAACGAACCCTGCCCTCGCCGCCTCCTCTGCTTTCACTAGTGAATGCGTATGATCTGCGTTAAGGAAAACTGGGATACCATGTTCTTGGCGCATGACTTTTACAAGCGCTGCGAGTTCGCACGTCCCCCAAAAGTCTCGCTCTCCTTCCGATGCGCCAACGATTACCGGAACTCCGACCTCAACAGCGGCTGCCAGAATCGCCTTTAGCAGGACCAGATCGGCAACCTTGAAATGGCCTAGCGCCGCGTCTTGTTGTTGGGAACGAGTCAAAACATTTCGTAATGCATCCATGATCGTGGTCCTTTCATGTTTGTGGTCATTTCATGACGACCGAAGCGAGGTGTAGCACTGCGCGCTGCCGGGCGCGGAACGTCCCCACTGGACAAAAACTTTCAAGCCGTTCTTCCTGCGACTTTCCGCGACCCGGTGCAAATCTCGAGCCCAATCCTGCCTCATGCTTTATACTTTCCGCCGCTTACACTTTTGTGAAACGCACCCTACTGAAGCTGCGCAGAAAGTCACTTAGGAGCGGCAGCTTCGATCGGTTGCCTAACCTGCTCGACCCATTGGGCCCGCCAGGATGGCGCATCAAATGGGTCGCCGAAATATTGTGTTTCTCGCCTGCATTTTCCTTTTTCAAATTCCATGATGCTGACGGTATACACCGGTTTTCCCTCGTAGTTGATTACATATTCGGTGACCCAGAGATTTCCTGAGCCACGGATGCGGTGCACGATGAATCCACTAGGGCGGCCTGGGTGATGTCCTCGCAGGCTCTTTAGATTTTCCCTGCCGAGTATTCGTTCACCCGATTGCGGGTATTCGCAGACCGCGTTCTCTTGATAAATGTCGTGCTCCGCGTCCAGATCTCCGGCCGCAGAAGCCGACCAATGTTGCTCCAGAGCTGCCCGGATTTGTTGCTCTCTCATGGCCATTGAGATCCTCCGACTCTTCCTAGACCAGGGGTCACGCTACTGCAGTGACCGGCGCGCTTTCCAGATGTAGAAGTTGCTGTGCCCGCTGGACCACGTTTTCGACGTTGAATCCCATCTTTGTCATAACCACTTCGCCAGGCGCAGAAGCCCCGAAATGATCCAGTCCGATGATGTCGCCGGTTCGACCTACCCACTTGTACCAGCCAAGAGTCGCGCCAGCCTCAATTGCAAGCGTGGGGATGTTGAGGGGCAGAACTGAGTCTCGATACCCGACGGGTTGTTTGGCAAACAGCTCCCACGATGGCATGGATACGACACGGGCTCTAAGGCCTGATTTGGCCAGTGCCCGACCGGCCTCAAGTGCCAGGTGGACTTCCGACCCGGTCGCGACCAGTACAAGGTCGGAGTCGGGCTCATCGACCAGAACATAAGCGCCCTTCGCGACCCCGGCGCTCACGGAGTATTGTTTCGGATCCAGCACAGGCAAGGCTTGACGAGTCAAGACGAGTGCGACCGGACCGGGGAGCCCGATCGCCACGCGCCAGGCTGCTGTCGTCTCGTTGGCGTCTGCAGGACGGAAGACCGTCAGCTCCGGCATTGCTCGCAAACTGGTCAGATGCTCAATGGGTTGATGTGTCGGTCCATCTTGGCCGAGACCTATGCTGTCGTGAGTAAAGATGAAGATGCTGTGAACCCCCATTAGGGCCGCAAGACGTAAAGAAGGCCGCATGTAATCGGAGAAGCAGAAAAATGTTCCAGCGAAGGGGATCAGGCCACCGTGCAATGCAATTCCATTCACCATTGCTGCCATCGCATGCTCGCGAACGCCGAAGTGAATGTTTCTGCCCTGATTGTCGCCGAAGCCCAGATCGCCGAGCCCCCTCAGTGTCGTGCGGTTTGAGCCGGCAAGGTTGGCAGAGCCGCCAACAAACCCCGGCAGCGCCGCGGCGATCGCATTCATTACCTTGCCCGAAGCCTCGCGGGTTGCTATTGATCCTTCACTGGGCGAGAAGAATGGAAGGCCGGAATCCCAGTTCTTAGGGAGGACTCTGTCCATCATGCTCTTGAGTTGATCACTCAAATCGGGATACTTCTTAGAGTAACTTCCGAGCATGCTGATCCATTCTGTTTCAAGCGCAGTTCCACGCGGAATGGCCTGACGGAAATGAGTCTGGACGTCAGCGGGAGTGCTGAAAGGTGGTAAGTCCGGCCATCCAAGGACTTGTTTCGTCGCGTGTGCGTTCTCAGGTCCCATGGGTTCGCCATGGACTTTCGGCGTGTCGTGCAGCGGGCTCCCATATCCGATGTGAGTTCGCACAGCGATCAGCGACGGCCTCTGCTTCTCAGCCATAGCCTCCCGAATGGCAAGGTCAATTGCTTCGATGTCGTTGCCGTCGGGAAGAGAAATCACATGCCATCCGAACGACCGGAATCGGCCGCACCTGTCTTCGGTAAAGATGTGGTCGGTGGGCGCGTCAAGCGATATGTGATTGTTGTCGTAAAGACAAATAAGTTTTCCCAACTGTAGCGTCCCAGCCAGAGATGCTGCTTCAGACGAGATTCCTTCCATAAGATCTCCATCGCTGGCGAGGACGAACGTAAAGTGGTCGACTACGGGGAACCCGTCCCGGTTAAAACGAGCGGCGAGATGGGCTTCCGCTAGGGCGATTCCGACTGCCATGGCAATGCCCTGTCCTAGAGGACCTGTGGTTGCCTCTATCCCAAGATCCGGGTCATATTCCGGGTGGCCAGCTGTCTTGCTGCCCCACTGGCGAAAATTCTGAAGGTCATCCATGCTGATGTTGTACCCGGTCAGATGAAGCAATGAGTAAAGCATCTCCGATGCATGACCAGCGGAGAGGATGAAACGGTCGCGATTGGCCCACCGAGGGTTTGCAGGATTATGTCGCAAAAACCGGTCCCATAGAGTGTAGGCCATCGGGGCCGCGCCAAGGGGCAATCCGGGGTGACCCGAGCGGGCTTTCTCGCTCATGTCGACCGAGAGAACCCGGACTGCATTGATGCAAAGCTGATCAAGATCATGGTTGAGTGTGCGATTCATTCTGATCCTCCCGTTTGCTGTCGATTTCGGTTATTGGGAACCGCCAGCGAGCTATTGCGAACTCGAATCGGAGTTGAGGCAAGCCTAATGACCTCTTTTCTGGTTGAGGGGCCGCTAACGAATGGGCTGCCCACTTCAGCAAATCCCCTGTCCAAGAAGGGATTGGTCTCTGGCGGTCAACGATAAGCATGTCCACTCCGATCGTTCGGTGGGTAAGCCTCTGTTTCGACAATGCGACCACTCATCTGTTTCGCCCGGTCTTGCGTACATTGGTTTTCCCGATGAGATATCCGGCCAGCTCAGCCCTATCACTTGGCAAGCTGGCCCGTGATAGCCTCCGGACTTCGTGAGCGAGATGAAACACGGTCTGCAATGGAATACCCTGATCCTCCTATCAAGGTGCAATTCATCCAGAAATCTTCATCGCAGCGTGATCTGCCCAATAAAGCTCCTGGGAACCCGACGCTCTGGAGCTCAAGTGTTCTCGCCCGTCGCACAAAACGCGACGAGGGTACGCCCAAGTTCTTTCAAGCAGCAGTCTGCTGTGCCATTGGCTGCACTTCCCGCAGGAGTCCGGTGTCCACGTCGAAAATGAAGCCTCGCACAGGGACATCTTTTGCGATCCAGGGATGCGATCTGACCTTCTTGATCTGCGCCCGGGTATTTTCGTCAGGGTCCTTATAGGAGAAGAAGCGCATTGGAGCCGGCGACGCATCTCCGGTAGAAGCGCTCAGCTTCGCGTTGAGCTCGTCATCTGTGAATGTGGTAAACCCGCAGCCGGTGTGGTTGAGAAGCAGTATCTCTGTCGTTCCGAGTACACGGGTAGAAACAACAAGCTCCCCGAGAACATCTTCCGTTACCGCGGGTCCGCCGGTTCGGATAACGTCGAGATCGGCCTGCGGCAGACCCAAGATTCCGGGGAGGTCGGAGAGGCGTGGATCCATGCAGGTTACAACTGCGATTTTGGGGGCGGGACGCTTTCCCAGCGTTGGATTGTAGTTCTTTGCATAGTTGCGGTTTGCTTCTAGCGCCTTATCGATAATACTCATCGTAGCCTCCATAATGGTGGATGTAGTCTGGCGTCATCTCAGTGGCATAGTTGCCCGACAACACATGTTGATCGCGGTATCGAGTGTTTCGATACCCGATGCACATCCGTCATCACATCATGAGCGCGAACAGAAATCTATTGGACGAAGGTATCGTTCGATACCTTCGTATGATTAGGATTGTTGGCGTGGGACAAGAGCAGAAGTTTGGCGAGGCACCCTGAGCTTGGCAGCTAGTTTTACCAGTGAGGCGAGAGAGTCGGCTTTCATTTTTTGCATGACCTGCCTTCGATCCGCTTTAACCGCAATCCGGCTGATGCCAAGTTCGCTGCTGGCTTGTTTATTCAACAGGCCGGACACAACCAACGCCATAACCTGCTGTTCTCAAGAAGTAAGTGAGGCGTACCGGGCACGGAGTTCCTGCATCTCCACGTCTTGAGCGAGGGCCACGCCGATCTCAGCTTGAATTCCCAACGGCACGGGGAAAATCGAAATTTCTTCAACTCCTAATCGGTTCCGTATTTGCGGGAGGGAGCCTTGAGCGCGGCTGCAAGCGAATCGCCGAGGACACTACGGAGTTCTTGGGGCGGGGGGTTGATTTTGCTGTACCCGGCGACTCGGAGGACCCCCACTGGCATCGCGCCGAATGCGTCGTTCAACCGCGCGTATGCCAACTCCAGGCCCAATATACGGAGAAGTACATCGAGCAGGGTTTGAACAATTTGCGACGGCTCACTGCCGCGCCAGATAGCAGGAAGAGCAAGCACGCCGACTAGATCGTTGATGCACCGCTGAAGACGGTGCACCTCCTGCGCCGGATCTTGGGCTTGCTCTCCCATGTCAGGCCGCTGCGGGCGAACCGCTCCGACAAGAACGACGTTGGCGAAATTCACCGAGGAATTCGTCTGGCGGCACAAAGAAAGGATTTTGTTGAAGGATGCCGCCGACGATGACCATCGGGTGGGTCCGCATTATGTCAGTCACCTCGTCGCCACGAAATTGCCTGAGATGATAGGTGCAGATGACCGCGTCTTCGTGACGACGCCACACGTGATTCACGCGCGACTGGAACCCAATGACATCGT
>JASHSL010000428.1 GCA_030040855.1 Terriglobales bacterium | reverse complement strand
AGCAGGAAGTTGTCCCTGCGACCTTCCCTCACGGGCTTGGATCTGTCGGCAGCCACAAGAGCCGGTTGCGCAACTCAATTCTAACCAACCCGCGAGCAGTTTGGCACGGGGCCCGGCCATTTGCCGGGGTTCCGCTCCGAGGGTTCGGCGGAGCTTGCCTGTAGTGGGGAGACCGCCCTGGGGACCAGTGCGGACCGAGAAGTGAGCCTAGCTGTCAAATGCGGTACGCATGAAGGAGGCGATTTGCCAGCCGTCGATGTACTTAAAAGGGGTCTCGCCGGTTGTGTAGTGGCCGCAAGGCAGAGCGACGAGCCGGTATTCGAGGCGGCGGCCGACAAACTGTTCGACCACGGCACGGGAAAATTCCGGCAAGAACGTCCTATCGTACTTGGCGTAAATGAGAAGAGACCGTCTCGGCCAGCGCGCGAATTGCTCGAAGTACGACATGGGACTGATGGCGCTCCAGAGATGGCGCAGCCGCTCCAGGTCGATCTCAGATTCCAGCCCTTGACGAATGTGGCGGGTGGACTGTCCGTACCAAACCACATCCGCGAAGTAGGTGGAGATATGATTGAAGGCAAGCACGCGGATGCGAGGGTCATGGGCGGCCGCAAGAAAGGCGTAACAGGAGCCCAGACTGGTGCCCACAATTCCCAGCCTGCGATATCCCTGGAACTCAAGCCAATCCAGGCAGCAGCGGACATCGAGAACCCCCTGACGGCAGGCGTCGAGGGTGCGGCTGATATTGGCGGAAACGGCATAGTCGGCGCGTTCGGTCTCGGCCGGCATGCGGATATCGTGGTAGGGCAGGCTGAGGCGCAAAACCGAAATCCCCAGAAGATTCAGGGCCCAACACAGGCTGGTGTAGGCGACCGCGTCAGAATTCCAGTGCGGCAAAAGTACGAGCGCGCGTTGGCCGCGCGCGGGAAACCAGCGCGCGCTGACCAAATTGTTCGCCGCAAATGGCGTGCGCACGGGCGATGTGAACCGCAGGAAATCGCCGTAGGTACCGCGAACTTTCTCTTCTAGCCGGGGATCGGGCACGGCCCGGGTGCTAAAGACGCGGACTTCGCGGCGCTCCAGGCGGAAGTCGGTGGGCTTTCGGTAGGAATAGAACTCGTCGCTAGAGGAGAGAATTCGGCGATTATATTCGCGCAGGAAGCTTTCGCAGTCCGGGGGCTGGTAGCCGGGAGCGAAGCCGTTGCGACACGGCCAGCCCTGTGCCCATTCCAGGCCCCACTCGAGCGGACGGATGACACGATTGCTGTCCACGGACGTGAGCCGTGTTTCCCAATCGTACATCCATTGCGCATAGCGGGAAGCCATGAACCTCCCTAACCATACAACAGACTCGTCGAAGATGACTAGGATGAGCTAGCCGCGGTGGCGCGGGCTGCTAAGCGACATACTTTCTCGGTACGCGCTTGGAAATTCCGCAGAGGATTTCATAAACCACGGTGTGGGCCAGCATCGCATGTTCGTGGGCGTCCACGCTGAGTCCGTCGGACGTACCCAGCAGTACGGCTTCATCGCCCACGGCAATTCCGGGAAGGCCGGTGACGTCGACCAAGGTCAGATCCATGGAGATACGGCCTACGATGGGCGCATAATGTTCGCGAACGATCACGCGTCCGCGGGAAGAGAGAGCCCGATGGAGTCCATCCGCGTATCCCACGGGGAGCACCGCGATGCGGGCCGGGGCCTTGGTCACGTAGATTCCTCCATAGCCCAGGGCTTGGTGGCGAGGCACGTCGCGCAGCGAGAGAATGCGGGTTTTCCACGATAACACCGGACGAACCCCGAGCCGCAGTCCGCTGCCGCTCACCTCCCGTCCGGCGCGCTCGAAGGGCAGATAATAGCCGTAGAGCGCGATTCCCGGCCGCACCATCGTATTCCACGATTCGCGGCGTGAAATGATCGCAGCCGTATTGGCCGTATGCAGGACGGGAGGATCGAATCCTTCCTGCTTCAGGGAACGGCATACGTCTCGAAAGCAACTTAACTGGTCCGGCACCGAGGGAGCATCCAGCACCTCCGAGGAAGCAAAATGGGTGGACAGACCCTCCAACACAAGGTGGGGAGAAGATCGTAGCGCCGAACAGATGCGCGGCAACTCGTGCGGCGCGACTCCCAGCCGTCCCATGCCCGTGTCCACCTTCAAATGAACCCCATGCCGAACCCCCCGTTCGCCTGCGGCCTTGTCGAGCAACTCGATTTGCTCGGGTTCCCAAACCGTAGGAGTGAGTTTTAAGCGGACAATCTCCTCCTCTTCGCCGCGCCAAAAACCAGTCAGCAGCAGAATATTCCCGCCGATACCGGCTTCTCGTAGGGGGATGGCTTCATCGAGCGAGGTGACGCCAAACCAACGGGCGCCTTCTTCTTGCAGCGCCCGGGAACACTCCACCGCGCCGTGTCCGTAGGCGTCAGCCTTCACGATGGCGCAGATCGTTACCCCATGGCCCACGTGGCGCTCGAGCACGCGGAAGTTTTGCCGCAAGGCGGTTAGGGACACCTCCGCCCAAGTGGGCCGCGTCGCCACGCGCTCGCAAAGTTCGATGGTAGCCACTGAGGGGATTATAGCGAGCGCTGCAGAGGGCCTCAGGTTACGGGCGTGCCATTCGGGAAGCCGCAGCCGGTAAGCGGTCGCCGTCGAGCTCTATCCACCGGAGAGAGTGAAGTGCACCGTAATCTCCGTCTCCACCTCGACCGGTTGCTCATTCAAATAATAGGGTCGATACCGCCACTGTTGGACGGCTTTGACCGCAGAGGCGACCAGCAGGGGATGGCCGCTCAGAACCTGGAGATTTTCGATCTTGCCCTCACCATCGATGACGGCGCGCAATAGGACGGTTCCCTGCACTCGAGCCTGCCTGGCGAGCGGCGGATATTCCGGCTGGACTTGGTGAATGAGATGGCCCTCCATGCTGTGAGAGACACGAGGCGGGTGATTCGAGGAAGGCGGGCTGGGAGGGGCCAGGGAGGGGCCGGTGCCGGCGCCGAGGCCCTCGGAAAGCAGATTGCCTAGGTTTTTCGACCCTGGGTCAGCTTCCGCCCCGTTGCCGCCTAAAACCCCCCAGGGCGGTGACACACCGGTCTCTGGGAGATTCGGGATCTCAGTGGGAACCTCGAGCGGAGCGAGCAGGGTATGGCCGAGGGGTTTTAGCAGACCACCCTTTCGATGTGCCGGGGCGCGCCGGGCTTCGCCGCCGGGGGCGGGGAGAACGGGAAGGGATTCGAGCGACCGCAGCAGGGGCAAGGCCGGAGGATGAAGCAGAGACAACAGCCAAAGTCCGGCGGCCATGGCTATCTCCAGAACAAAGGAAGCCAGGCTTGTCCAGCAGCGACGGAAACGATGGTCCCATGGAAAGTCGCAAGAATCGGCCAACACGATGTCCTCCACATCCCTGCTGGTTTTTAGACACCGCGAGCCGCTGCTTGGGGGCGGATCGCACACAGAAAAGGGGCCGCGGTCGATTGCGGCCCTAGAGGGAACTTTTTGTCACTCGCAAGTGTCGCGATTATTTCGGCGGCGGCGTAGTGGACGGGTTGGTAGAAGGAGGTTTCGCGGTGGCTCCCGGAATGCTCGACTTCTGAGCGGCCGGCCTCGATGGTGCTGGCACACCGGATTGCAGGTTGTATGCATCTACGATCGCCTTGGTGATGTCGACCGAAGGCGCAGCCCACAGCACGGGTCCCTGCGGCCAAGGATTCGAGGTATCGACGATCAGACCGAAACCTCTGTCGCCCGCGTATTTCACGATCACGGGAGCCATTTTTTGCAGGATGCGCTGCGCGATTTCGTTCTGCTGAGATTGGGCATCGTCTTTCGCATCCTGGACATTGCGCTCCAGATTTTTTTGCTTCTGCTCGATCTCCTTGACCAAGGTGTTGCGGGCTTCTTCGCTGAGCTTGTCCCCGGAAGTGTTAAGCTGCTTCTTCAGGTTCTCGACTTCGTCATTCATGTTCTTCAGCTCGGTTTGCTTGGGTTCGAGCTTCTTGCTGAGGACCTCGAAATCGCGTTGTCCTTCGTTGCAAGCGAAGATCGCCTGCTCGACGTTGAGGGTGGCAATCTTGCTGCCACCGGGCGCATTGGCGTCGGGCGCCTGGGTAGAATTCGTTGCACTCGGGGCGGCGGGCAAAGCTGGATCCGAGCTACCGGTTTGGGCCAGAGTAGCCGCGGAACAGGCAAGCACGACGGCCACAAGCAGTAGAAGAAACTTGTTGTTCATGAGTTGGCTTTGGACTCCTTGGAACTCTTTCCTGGACTTGATTGGATCGATAAAATTGGGCTCGGCGATCATTCGAACTTCGACGATCTACTTGGACGTAGACATCACACCAGAGCCTCGGGCCACTGTCGCAAGCGTGCCAAACCATACCTCATCTTTGTGATTGTCAGGGTACGGATAGCCGTATTATAGGAAGATTGCCGCCTGAGCGTCAAACCGCCGAGCCGGTGCGTCCGTCACTTTGCGGGTACTCCATCGCTGGTGCGCAACCGGCGGCGGAGGCCCTCTAGCGTCCCTTGGCCGCCCCCTGGATGGCCTGAAACATGACTCTGCGATCGACTGCCTTTCCCACGCGCGCGCCTAGAGCACCGTATCTTCTCATCCTGGAGGATGCATGGGCCTTACCTCCCCGTTACCTCTGCGGCAAGGTTCTGCCTGGGGCGTCTCCACTACCGGCAAGTGTCGATCGAAGTTCCGCACGGACTGGTCGGAGCCTCGAGTGTGAGCGGAGTTAGAACGTCGTGGCCACGGTGAAGCGGAAGGTCTTCCGCGGTTCGCGCAGTTGATAGGGCGGGCTGAAGGCGTTCTTCGTCAGCTGGTAGGTGTAATCCCCGGCTCCGCCGACCGGAAACATGCTGCGGGTGATGGCCACCGGCGCGTTCACGATCTCGTCCAGTCGCAACGGGTTGTAGGCCCAATAAATGCGGAAGGGAGCATTGATCACCGGCAGGAAGACCTGCAGCTCGAGTCCGCTGGACATGCGCGGAGTCCAATTGGTGCCGCTGAAGGGTCTCAGATACTGAGAGAAGGTCTGCTTCACTCCTCCGGCACAATTGAAAGCTATGTCGAGCGAAGGACAGCCAAACTCTGTGCTATCGAGCAAATTCAGCTGCGTGTCGGTGATCTTCAGCTGGGATGACCGCAAGATGGGCTCGACGCCGAGGTCGGTGAAGGGTGCCAGCGATACCGGCCCGGCGATGGTAATGCGGTATTCTGCGTTGCCGGTGAGGCTCAAATCGCCGCCCGGAAACACAATCTGGTCGACCGGGATCGGAATCGTGTAGTTGCCTTGTAGAGGGTTGGCCGGGTTCTTCGGCACCAGCGTCCCGTCCGGGTTGCGCAGGGGAGTCGAGTTCACCGTCGGCAGAAAGGAAACCGGAGAGATCGAGCGGATATCAAAACCGCGCAGATCGTTTTCCCCGCCATCATAGAAGCGCTGGAACGGAGGCGGTACCAACCCACCATAGCCGCTGAGAAATGAGCCGACAAAATGAAGCCCAATGGTGTTGCGCCGATTCTGCACCGGAAACCAATGCGTAAGCTGTACCACCGGCCGAATGGTCCGGACCGTGCCTCCCAAGCCGGCGATCTCGGCTCCAAAGAACATGTTGCTGCCGCTGTGGGGAAACAGAGCCCGATCCAGGGAATTCTTGCTGAAGCTGGGAGTGATTTTGCTGGTCACAATGCCCTGCAGCGCGCTCGGACCACTGATCCCGCTGAACTGCAGGAAATCAAAGAGCGTTTTCGAAGCCGTCGTCAGGGCTACGATCGAAGAAGAGTCCAGCTGGTAGGCGAGGCCAAAACGCTTGAAGGTGCGGCGGATGGGATAGGAGATACTGGTGGTGAACCCCCGGCTCGATTGGGTGTAGTTCTGCAGATTCTCCTGCAAAGCGGAAGGCAGCGTGATTTGTTGGCCGCTGAATAAGGCGGCTTCGCGCGCCTGATCAAAAATGAACCTGGTGCCATAAATGGTGAACCCCCAGGTCAAGGGCCGGTCAAACAGATAAGGCTCGGTAAATCCGAACATGACACTGCGTTCCAGGTTGCCCAGGTTCGCCTGAATGGTCAGGGTTTCGCCTTTGCCCAGGAAGTTATTCGTGCTGTAGCTGACGCCAATAAAGGTCCCGGCCAGTCCGCTGACTCCGCCGCTCAACCCGATGCTGTTTTTCCCCTTCTCCCTGACCTTGAGCAGGAGATCGACCGTGCCGTTTTGTTCGTCGAGGTGACGCTCGGTAACGCTCGGGTCTTCGGGCTTCAACGTGTCAAAGAATCCCAGCTGGTTCAGGCGTTGCACACTGAGCTCCCAAAGCCGCTGGTTGTAGACCTGGCCCTCCTCGAGCAGGAGTTCTCGGCGGATGACCTTGTCGCGGGTGGTGGTATTGCCCTCAAATTCGATGCGGCGGACATAGAATTGCTTTCCCTCGTCGACATCGATGTCGATATAAATCAGCTTCTTCTCTTCATCGAAGCGGGTTTCGGGCACAGAGGTGAAGTTGATATACCCGTATTGCCCGTAGGCCTTTTCCAGTGCTTCGAGACCTTTACCAATCTTACTGCGATCGAAGAGGTCGCCGTCTTTGATGGGAAACAGCGTGCGTAAGGCGGCGGTGTTGCTGATCTGTTTGTTGCCCTTGAAGGTAATGCCACCCAAGCGATACTTATCGCCTTCCTGAATGGGCATGGTAATGTCCACGGCTTTGCCAGGACCGCGCTGGATCAGAGGGATGTGAAGGCCTTGGTGGCCGGTGTCGTGAATGTTGGTCTTGGGCTCCTCGACAACCACTTTGAAATAGCCGCGATTCTGATATTCCTGGCGAACCCGCTCGGTGTCCTCGTCGAGCTTGGTGGCGTCATAGGTGCGCGCAAACAGGTTCTCGAGGAAGATCGAATGAGGGATTCCAATCGGCCGCAGGTTCTTCATGGCATCGCGCAGAAGGCGGGCTTTGACATGGGTGTTTCCCGTGAAGATAATCTTGCCCACCTTCACCTTCGGTCCTTCCTTGATGACGAAGGTGATGCTTACCGCCGCGGGGGGGATGGGACGCACCTCGGTGCGAATGGTCGAGAACTGCCGGCCATGTTCGGAGAGCAGCTCCTTGATCACAACCTCGGCTCGTTTCACCTTGGTCTGATCGTATTGGCTCTCGACCGAGAGTCCGACCTTGCGCTCCTTAAAGCGGTCGAGGACGTCGCTTTTCGAAACCGAGCTCAGCCCCTCGTAGTTGATCTCGCGAATTGTCGGTCGCTCCTTGACGTAGATGATGATGATCTTGCCCTTGGGGCTGTCCTCGCTCTCGAAGCGAATATCCTCGAAGTAGCCGGTGTTCCACAGGGAGTTGAAGTCGCGCTCCAAGGCGGCCTCGTCATACACGTCGCCGGCTCGGGTGAAGATTCGGGCGCGAACGGTGTCGGCGGGAATGCGGCGATTGCCCCGCACTTCGATTCGTGCGATGAGCTGCTGCTGCCCGCTGGCGATCGACGAGAGCAGGAGGAGCAGGACCAAAAGGTCCAGGATCGGCCCAAGCAATTCCCGGGAAAGGCTGTGGAATGAGGAAGATCGCCCCCGCCCTGGGGCGATGGGGGGGCATCCATGACCGTACCTGCCCGGGCCGAGCGCAGGGCTGTCCTGATAAGAGCGGAGAATCTCCTCTACCTCAACCTTTGGGAGTATAGAAAACGGCCATTATACGGTAGCCATGGGGAGCGTCCAAGCACCCCGGCTTCAGTTGCCCGCGGAAGCCGGTCGGCAGAGCTCCACTTCAACAAGGACGGAGTAAAACGTGGCGGAGTTGCCCATATCGGTAAGTTTTTCCGAAGTCAGCACGTTGATATTCTTTCCCCTCTCGCTGAGCTTGGCCCAAAACAGGCGAGCGCTCACCACGCCCGGCTGCACGTTTGTATTCACTTGCGCCTTGAGAAATGCCTCTCCCCGCTGGTTGAAGACGCGTACCCGGTCGCCGTCGGCGATGCCACGGCTGCGTGCGTCGGCAGGGTGGATCTCCAAGCGGTTCGTTTCCTCCAAGGCTTGCAGGCTGGGGAGATTGGAAAAAGTGGTATTCAGA
>JASHSL010000427.1 GCA_030040855.1 Terriglobales bacterium | reverse complement strand
GATTTGGTTTGGCGAAAGCGCAGCAGCGCTCGACATCAAGGGTACGCCGAACGCGCCAGCGGTATGCAGGTGGGCCGTCGAAGCCTCTCCCCTGGAGACGAGGCGCAGAGCAAGGCGCGTGAAAGTCAGGCCACACTGCTTCTTGCCGTGAACAATTTGGAAAGCCGCCGGCTGGGGTAGGCGTGGACATTCAGTTGCGGTCGCCGGGCTATCATTGATGGATGTTGCCTGTCCCCGAAATGAGAAAGGCCGCCACAAGGCCCTGCCGCGGTATCGAGCGCCCGGCACCGACCAAGGCCCCAGACGTTGCCGTCCGAGTCGGATGCGAGAAGAAGTAAACAACCAATGAAAATTGCGTACTTGATCCTTGCTCATCAGAATCCACGGCTGCTCAAGCGGATGATCGGGACGCTTTCGTCGCGCAACTGCGCATTTTTCATCCACATCGACAAGAAGACGGTGATCCGGGAGTTTCTCCAGATTGAAGGGGAGAACATTTTCTTTACCGAGGAGCGGGTGCCGGTGTACTGGGGAGAATTCTCGCTAGTCCAGGCAAGCCTTCTCTTGCTGCGCCAGGCACTGATGAGCCCCGAGGGATATGATTACTTCGTTCTCCTCAGCGGGAGCGATTATCCGTTGAGGAGTGGGGCATACGTCGAAAGGTTCATCCAAGAACGTAACGGATATGAGTTCATGAATCTTGTAAAGGTCCCGGCGCCAGGCAAGCCGATTTCTCGGATCAATACCCTTCGCTATCCCTCCACCAAGCCCATCCGGCGATTTCTCTTCCGAGGACTGGCGAAACTAGGATTGGGCCGGCGCGATTACAGAAGGTACCTCGGCTCTCTGGAGCCGTATTCGGGTATCCAATGGTGGGCTTTGAGCAGGAGCGCATGTCGCTACCTCTTGGACTTCATCGATGCCAATCAGCAACTTCAGAGATTCTTTGAAAATGTGTTTGCGGCTGACGAGGCATTCTTGCAGACGATTTTGGGGAATTCTGCGTTCAAGTCTCGCATTCGGCGGAACTTTGTCTATCTGGACTGGCCTACCGGGCCCCACCCCGCCATGATCAACGAGGAACACATCCGCTTGTTCGAGGCAGAGCAGAAGATCTGTGTGCAGGATGTTTACGGTGAGGGGGAGGTCTTGTTCGCGCGCAAGTTCTCCGATGATCGCCTAGACTTGGTGGACCGGATTGACGCCATGATACGGCGAAAGGAAGCGACGACCCTCAATAGCACAGCGCAAGTGCAGCTCTCCTGACCGCGCGACAGAGGTGGGCAAAAAGGATGCAAGCTTGAAGCCGTTTGATCACACCGGAGAATTTCGAGACCCGCCCAAGAATCCCCAATTGTCGCGACTAACGGTCCGCAATGCCGGAGTCACGATCTTTGCGCAGAGCTGTGTCTTTGCGATCCAGCTCCTCGGCACGGTGGTTTTAGCGCGAATGCTGGCCCCCTCGGATTTTGGACTAGTGACCATGGTCACGACCTTTAGTTTGCTCCTCTCAAGTTTCGGACTTAACGGTTTTACCGAAGGCGTGCTGCAAACTGAAAGGATTACCTATTCGCTGGCCAGCAATCTCTTCTGGATCAATACCGCCGGGGGGCTGGTCGTCGCCGTTGCGTTTGCTGCGGCCGGGTCCGGATTGGCATGGTTTTACGGCGACCCGCGCATCACCAAAGTGTCCATGGGGTTCTCGCTGGCGATCTTCTTCTCGATCGTACCGGTTTTACATCTCAGCCTTCTGAAGCGTGCCATGCGCTTTGCGGCGGTCTCCCTCAACGATATCGTGGGCCGGATGGTATACGTGTCCACGGCCATCGGCTGCGCACGGCTGGGACTTGGATATTGGTCGCTGGTTGCCGGAGCCATAGCACAGCCGTTCGCCGTCTGCGTTGGTGCTTGGATACTCTGTTCATGGCTACCTTGCTTTCCCCAAAAGGTGCCAGGCACGGGCAGGATGCTGCGATACGCCGGCAAGGTTTATGGCCGCTTCAGCCTGAACTATTGCACGGGCAATACCGACAATCTACTGGTCGGTTGGCGTTTTGGCCCCTCCGCTCTAGGTTTTTATAAGAAGGCGTTTGATTTATTCGTTCTGCCGTCCTGCCAGCTACTCGCACCGATCGCGGCCGTGGTTATTGCGACGCTAAGCCGCTTCAATAAAGACCGAGATCAGTATAAAAAGTATTTCACAAAGGGGCTTTGCATCGTTGCCTTCATAGGCATGGCGGTCAGTGCCGATCTCACGCTGATTGGTCCCGACGTGGTTCGCGTGCTCCTAGGTCCAAAGTGGGGGGAAGCCGGGCGAATTTTCCGGTACTTCGCTCCCGGCGTCGGCATGATGCTCATCTACCAAACCCAGAGTTGGATTCACCTTTCGATGGGTACCGCTGGCCGCTGGTTGCGCTGGACGATGATCGAACTTAGCGTCACGGTGATGCTATTTCTCTTATCCTTACACTGGGGACCCATTGGGGTCGCAGCGGCCTGGACGGCCTCGTTCTGGTTTCTGACGATTCCGGCATTTTGCTATGCGACGAGGTCGACCCAGCTCTCGGTCCCTTCCATGATAGCTTCGGTTTGGCGGTACATCGCGGCGGCAGCTATGGCCGGAGTGGCCTGTGCAGGGCTGGTGCGGGCAATGCCATGGCTTCCATTGATCGCCGCGTCCGGCGAGGCGGGAGCCGTCGCCAGAATCGTTCTAAACTCCGCGACATTCATGCCGCTCTATCTGGGAGCGATCGTGGTCTTGTACGGCGGGACAGCTCCTCTACGCGAGTTAGCTCGACTCGTGCCCCATCTGTTGCCCAGAGTCGAGGGAACCTCGCGCGTTTTCCCTCAAGCTAGGGACACTGTTCAACCGCTAGCTGTGCAACGCGTAGACCGGGAAGTTCCTGTGGCAAGCGAGTAAGAACAGATGATGAATCTCACCGAGGTGGCCATCACCGATCCTCCCCTTCTTGATGCCCCAGACAGCGGTCGCGCGCAACCCGCAAACCTGAGTGCTTCGGCCAAGGAAATCTCGGTTGCCTTGATGACGGGCGGGATTGACCCACATTACGCTTTCGGACTCAGCATGGCCCTGGCTTCGAGAGGAGTCAGACTGGACGTGATTGGCAGCAAAGAGATGGAAAGTCCCGAAATGCGCAAGCCCTCCAATTTGACCTTCCGCAATTTGTACGGAGGCTCACGACAGAACGCCGCTTTCAGCGCAAGACTTCTGTTGCTGGTGCTTTGCTATGCACGGCTCATCCGCTATGCCGCCACCGCTCATCCAAAAATCTTCCACATCTTGTGGAACTATCGCGCTGAACTGTTCGATCGAACACTGCTCATGTTGTATTACAAGGTTCTCGGCAAGAAAATTGTACTCACCGCTCACAACGTGAATGCAGGCGAAAGAGACGGCAATGACTCCTTGCTCAACCGATGGTCTCTCAGAATTCAATATCACCTCGCCGACCACATCTTCGTTCACACCGACAAAATGAGAAACGAGCTCGTCGAGGACTTCGGTGTTAACCCGGCAGCGGTGAGTGTTATTCCTTTTGGTATTAACAATGCTGTGCCTCACGGTGCGCTTACTCCTGCGGAAGCAAAAATACGCGTGGGGGTTACAAGCTCGGAACGAACGATTCTGTTTTACGGACGGATCCGTGCTTACAAGGGACTGGAGTACTTGGTCGGCGCCTTCGATCTGCTCGCAGGGCAAAACGATAAGTACCGCCTAATCATTGCCGGCGAGCTGAAGAAGGAGTCTCAGCAGTATTGGCGTGAACTCCAGCAGAGGATCACCGAGAGGCAGCTGGGTCAGCGGATCATCCAACAAATACGCTTCATCCCCGACGAAGAGACGGAACTGTATTTTAAGTCGGCCGATGTTCTAGTATTGCCCTATACCCAGATCTTTCAAAGCGGAGTGTTGTTCTTGGCCTACAGCTTCGGGTTGCCTGTGATCGCCACGGATGTTGGATCTTTCCGTGGTGAAATCGTGGAAGGAGAGACCGGTTATGTCTGCCGAGCCGGCGACAGCGAGGATCTCGCCAGGACGATAGCAAGATATTTCGAAAGCAGTTTGTTTCACAGCCTCGATCAGGGCAGAGTTAAAATCAAGGCGTTCGCAGAGAGGCGCAATTCGTGGAAGGCGGTGGGCGATAAGACCTTGAGCGTATATGCTGGACTGTTGCAAGCCGCTCAGGACTGAATCGTTGGTGGTAGAGACGCAAACCGCTCCGCCAACCGATATCAGCCCTCCGGCTCCCGAACGTCGGTCCGCGCAACCATGGAACCGGAACACACCAACTCTGGTTGTGCGTTGATTGACGGTGCTGCGCCAGCCCGCGGACTCCCGCAGACCCTTGCGGTAGCCAGCTGCGAAACGCCAGATGAGAAACTGGTTTGCCCCGGATGCGTTTCCCCCTTGCCACAACTGCGGAATTACACTCGCACCAACTTCCCCGGACAGTAGTGAGGTCTCGGTGATGATTGATGATGTCACACAGCAATTGACCAGGATCTGGCAACAGCTCCTGGGAATCGAGTCGGTCAGTCTCGACCAGAATTATTTCGATCTGGGCGGGGATTCTATTCTAGCGGTTCAGCTCTTCGCTCAAATCGAACAGGTGTTCAAGGTCAAATTGCCGGTTGCCACGCTTTTTGAGGCGCCTACGATCAAAGAGCTTGCCCGGATTCTCAGCCGCGAGAGCCCGTCTTCCTCCGGCTGGTCGCCCTTGGTTGCCATTCAGCCGGGCGGTTCCCGTCCGCCCTTTTTCTGTATGCATGGAGCCGGGGGAAATGTTTTGATTTATCGCGACCTCTCGCGCAATTTGGGCCCGGATCAGCCCTTCTATGGTTTGCAGTCCCAAGGTCTCGACGGCAGGTGCGCCCCGCTCACCACAGTCGAAGACATGGCAACCCTATATGTGAAGGAGATCCGGAGGGTGCAACCGCACGGTCCGTATTTTGTCGGAGGCTATTGCGGGGGCGGAACCATTGCCTACGAGGTGGCTCAGCAGCTCCATCGGGACGGCGAGCAGGTTGCCATGGTCGCGCTTTTCGATAGCATGAATTGGTCGAAGTTTCCTCCGCCGACGGTCGGAGAGAAGGCCTACTACCACGGTCAGAAGTTCGCCTTCCATGTGATCAACTTTTTGCAGCTGGATTACCAAGGTAAGTCGAAGTTCTTGAAGGAAAAAATTGAGATATTACGGAGCCGAATGCTGGTTTGGCGGGGCATGTTGCTGGCCAGGTTTTTTGAGAAGTCAGCCATACTGACGTCGGAGTCCAGGATTTTGGGAGAAATCTGGCGAAATAATGACCGTGCGTGCTCGCAGTATCTTCCCAAGCCTTATCCCGGTCTGGTAGCCGACTTTCGCCCCTTGAAGCAATATCGAATGTTCGATAATCCAGACGCCAAGTGGAACCAGCTAGCCCAGGAGGGACAGGAGGTCGTGACCTTGCCGGTTTATCCGGCAGGTATGCTGGTCGAGCCCTACGTAAAACATTTGGCTGCGGCCCTCAGACAGTCGATGGATCGGGCGATGAGCCGATGCCAAGCCAACGACTTCCTCTCCGCCGCGACCTAGCGTACGAGGTGGTGTTAAGAAAGGGAGCAGTAAATGTGCGGAATCGTTGCCATGTTCTCGCAGCACGGGTCAATAGCCCGCCAAGCGCTGGAGAACGCGACAAAGAGTCTTGAGCACCGTGGTCCGGATGGTCAGCGCTACTGGATCGCTCCAGACCGCCGAGTCGGTCTCGGCCACGCTCGCCTTAGCATTATCGATCTTACGACCGGAGATCAACCGATCGCCAACGAAAGCGAGAACCGCAGGATCATCGTCAATGGTGAATTCTACGGCTATGAGGCGATCCAGAAGGAACTCGAGGGATTGGGCCACCGGCTGCGTACCAGGTCGGATAGCGAAATCGCGCTTCACCTGTACGAGGAACTCGGCGCGCACTGCCTGCACCGACTGCGGGGCGAGTTCGCATTAGTGCTGTGGGATGGCGAAAGCCAAACCCTATTCGCCGCCCGTGACCGCTTCGGGATCAAACCACTGTTCTACGCATTACATGGCGGAACGCTCTATTTGGCATCGGAGGCCAAAGCGCTGTTCGCAGCCGGCGTGCCTCGCCGTTGGGATGCCGAGTCGGTTTATCACTCCGCCGGCTTCGGCGGGCAGCAGATGCGTACGTTGTTTGAGGGCGTCTATCAGGTACCACCCGGCCATTACATGATTGCGACCGGGAGGCACATCCAATTGAAACGATATTGGGATTTCGATTATCCAAGAGCGGGTCACATTGGGCCAACCCGTTCGGATGCCGAATACGCTGAGGAATTTCGCCAGGCGTTTGACGAGGCTGTGCGAATCCGGCTGCGGGCGGATGTCCCGGTTGGTTGTTATCTCAGCGGCGGCATCGACTCCTGCGCGGTTCTCGGCCTGGCGGCGCGGCACCATCAAGGACCAGTCCGCGCTTTTACCTTAACCTTCGACCGCCCGGAATATAACGAAGAAGCCATTGCCCAAGAAATGGCCGCCAAAGCAAAGGCGGATTTTTCCCCAGTCCCCATCAGACAGGACGAGCTGGCGGATAATTTCTCCGATGCCATACTGCAGTCGGAAACTCTTTGCGTGAACGCTCATGGCGTGGCCAAGTATCTTCTGAGTCGCGCGGTTCACAAGGCGGGTTATAAAGTGGTTCTAACCGGCGAAGGGTCGGACGAGATTCTGGGGGGGTATCTGCACTTCCGCCGCGATATGCCAGGCAATGGGCAAGGACCCCGTTTGGATGCGGGAGGGGTGTTTGAGCGACTGGAAAGACTTAATCCGTCCACGCACGGTGCGCTTCCCTGCAACGGGAACGGGCATGACCTGACTAACGTACGCCGTCTCCTTGGTTTTGTGCCCGGCTGGATGGAGACTGCCTCGGCTCTCTCCGGTAAGATGCATGCGCTATTGGCCGAGGACTTCTTGCAGACGTTCAAGGGCCATGATGGCTGCCGAAGCTTTTTCAACGATATCGATGTTCGAGGACAGCTGACAGGACGAGACCCGCTCCATCAATCGCTTTATCTGTGGTCGAGGACTCGCTTGCCCAACTATATTCTCACTCTGTTGGGGGACCGCATGGAGATGGCACACTCCGTTGAGGGTCGGGTGCCGTTTCTCGACCATCGCCTCGTAGAGGTGATGCGTGCCCAGCCCGTCACTCAGAAGATCCGCGGGACGACCCAGAAGTACGTACTTAGAGAAGCGGTACGCGACCTGATCACCGAAACCGTGTATCGCCGGCCCAAGCACCCTTTCTTGAGCCCGCCCCTAACTCTCAATCCGCAAGGCCGTTTCGGCGTGCTGCTGCAGGACATGCTGCGTGGCGCGGTTCTCGCGTCCATGCCGTTTTTTGACCAGAAAAAAGTTGTGGGGGTCCTCGATAGCCTACACACCGTGGATGAGAGTTCGCGTGTGGCGAATGACCAAGCACTGATGATGATTCTCAGTGCATGCGTACTCCACGATCGTTTTCGACTCTCCGCCTGAACTTCATAATTCGAGAATGCGATGTCCAAATCGATTGTGACCGCTACTCTAGCTGACGTTGAGCTCGAACCTTCACAAATGCCCGCCGATTGGATTTTGCAGGGCACGCCCCAGATTCGGAGCAAGATGTTGGTGAGAACCCATGACTGGACCTCCAACATCGTGGTTTGGGAGTGCACAGCGGGAAGTTACCGTTGGCACTATAACCAGGACGAGGCGGTTTTCGTACTCTCCGGCGAGGGCTTCATGACCAATGAAAACGGCGCAGAACGCAGATTTGGACCTGGGGATATGGGATTTTTCCCGGCCGGAACCACGTGTACCTGGCGACACCCCGATCATTTCAGAAAGGTCGCTGTCCTGAAAGAATCCATGTGGCGCCCCCTCGGCTTTTGCTTTAAGGCATGGTGCAAAATTCTGCGGGTTATCGGGTTGAGGGGAAGTTCACCGCTGCTGCTACTGCTTGCCGCTCTGCTCGGTTGGCAATCTCGCTGACCCGCCATCCTCGTTTGGCCAAGGCAGCTCCCCATGCTCTCACAGATGTGCCCGTTCTCCGTTCTCAGCTCGCCGCAAACCTCGCAGCCTGCTGTTTCTCCTATACGATGCATCGAACGCCGCGCTAACGAGCTGGCACAGTCGCCTTCACCTCTTCGGAGGGCCGGCTCTGGTGTCCAGCCGCATCGACGGATCTTACCACGTAGTAATAAGTCACGCCGGCCTTAACAAGTCCATCGCGGTAGGTCAGGCCTTGGACGCCCGATGCAAGAGGCGCATACGGACCGCCCGGCGACGTGCTGCGATAGATGTTGTAGCTGACGACCTTTGGGCCGGCGGATGCAGCCGGGGCGTGCCAGGTGAGCGTGACACTATGCGGATGCTGAACGCGACGTTGACACTCGAGCAGGGTGGCTGCAGCTCCGAGCAGCAGGACGCCGAGGATCAGCAAGCTCACTTTTCTCATGGCTATCATGGCAGTGTTCGTCCCAGCCCTGTCGGCGGCCTACGACGCTGGGCATCCGCGCAGGCAAGCACAGGGTTTTCGGGATCTCGAGTTGCCGCGATTCTAAGCTCCATGGAAGCTCTTGCTGATTCACTAGGGGCTGAGTGCGATCCAAGGCTTGGATCTGGCTCTTCTCATGCACACGGAGCACAATCGCGTGATCGGGCGGATTTAGATAAAGCCCAACGATGTCACGGACTTTGGCGACGAACTGCGGATCGGTGCTGAATTTGAATTTCTCCACCCGATGGGGTTGGAGGTGATGTTTTTTCCAAATGCGTTGCACGCTCGCGGGACTGACCCCCCGGGTTTTGGCCATGGAACGGACACTCCAATGAGTCGCGTCTTTGGGGGTACTGTGGAGGGTGGCCTCGACTAGGGCGGCTTCTTGTTCGGCGGAGATCTCCCTTGGGCGACCCGAGCGTGGTCGATCTTCGAGAATGCCAGCCAAGCCTTGGTTCTGATAACGCTTGCGCCAGAGCAAAAGGGTGGGTAGGGTTGTCGACAGTTGGCGGGCCAGCCCTTTATTCGCAATTCCTTCGGCAGCCCGCATAACGATTTGGACCCGGAGCGCGACCGACTGCGGAGTGCTTCGCAATTTGCTGACCTGAAGCAAGTCCTCACGTTCACGCTCAGTCAACGGCAGAGCGGGAGCAGCAGCGCGAGGCATGGCCTCTAGAATAATCGCAACCTCTCTATAGGTAAAGATACTTATGAGACAATAGACCGAGCTTGGCTCGGTCGTTGCGGTTTTGGCCGATCACCACACCATGGTCTAATAAACGGATGGCACTATCGTGTTATCCCAATCTTCGGTCTAGTTACCTACTATATAGCAAAATGGGCGGAACACGAGTCGTGTGGTCGTCTCTGCTAGCCCTCCGGATGAGGACTCCAGCACAGGAACTAGTGGCCGTGGAGCGGAAAGGCGTGACGAACGCGAACCGGGAATGATCGTTCTTGCGCAGCGCTTTGGCTCGATTTCGATTCTTGGATTTCGTGATTGATGGACTGCCCGAGAGGCGCATTCTCATCTGCTTTGGCAATGAGAAGCTTCCCGCCTCCACGTATGGCTTGTGAGCGGTCACCGCTGTGGGAGATGGCCTCTGAATGAATGATTGTATAGTGCAGTATTATCGGTGTCCCGAGAATTTCGTGCGCCTGAAGGCCAGAGAAGGTCTGTCGGAAACGAGCGGCTACTTCAAGTTTGGGCCCGACACGATAGGCTACGGGAGGTGTGCCGGACATCTTCCCTCAGGTTCCCCCAAGGCGACCCTGCACGATGCTTTGTCTGATACAACGATCAATGACGGCACCGTATGCCTGCCATTCGACTTAGATGAAGTGATTGATAATCTCCGTTATGAGTTGTACGTCCAGGAGTCCTCTAGTCGCACCGATAGTAAGTCATTCGGCCGGGCCGCCTATTATTTGCTGCGCCCGCTTCTTTCCGTGGGCTTCCGGAGGCATATTCAGAGATGGTATCTGAAAGGTTGGGATCGACTGCCATTTCCACGGTGGCCGGTAGATCGAACCGTCGAGCAGATTTTTGAGCAGGTGATGCTCTTCTGCCTGGAAAGGCAGCCCGTAGATCAGATTCCGTTTGTTTGGTTCTGGCCGCGTGGAGCCTCCAGTTGCGCGATCATGACCCATGACGTAGAGACGTTGAGCGGCGTGCGCGCATGCTCTTATCTGATGGACACGGAAGACAAGTTCGCGATCAAAGGGTCGTTTCAGATTATTCCGGAAGAGCGTTATGAAGTGAATGATGCCTTCCTCGACTCCATTCGGCAACGTGGTTTCGAAATAGGAGTACATGACCTGAATCACGATGGTCATCTATTTTGTAAGAGAGAGCAGTTCCTGCAACGAGCCAACAAGATCAATGGCTATAAGGTACGATTTGGCGCCTCGGGGTTTCGCACAGCAGTTCTCTACAGAAAACAATTATGGTTTGACGCTTTAGATTTTTCTTATGACATGTCGGTTCCCAACGTGGCGCATTTGGACCCGCAACGGGGTGGGTGCTGTACGGTCATGCCGTATTTTGTGGGTAAGATTCTCGAGCTACCTCTGACCACGACGCAGGATTATACCTTGTTCCACATTCTCAAGAGGGAATCCATTGATCTGTGGAAGAAGCAGATTGATCTCATTATGGAGAAGCACGGCCTGATAAGCTTCAACATCCACCCTGATTATCTTGATGATCCGTCGAGACGAACTGTCTACGAGGCTCTGCTTGAGCACTTGGCAGCATTAAGGGGAGAGAAGAAAGTGTGGATTGCGACCCCCGGTGAGGTGGATGGTTGGTGGAGACAAAGAGCAGCAATGAAGCTTGTCAAGGACGGCCACGGTTGGCGCGTAGAAGGTCCGGGCAGCGAACTGGCCAGCGTAGCCTACATAAAGAAGAATAATGGGTGCATATCCTACAGCGCCCCAATCTTACCCGAGTTGCGGTCAGATTCCCCACCGACCTTATCGTCGACATTGGTTCACTGACCGCGGATCGCCCGATGGTTTCCGGAGTGATTCGTCGGATAGGGCCAGAGTATGGACTATAAATATCTCTCCGATACCGGAGTGCAACTGCCCGCAAGCGGCCTCGGGACATGGAAGTATACAGGAGGCATCGAACCGCTTCGCACCGGAATCGCCCTGGGGGCTACTTTTATCGACACCGCAGAATCCTATGGCACCGAAGAGGTTGTGGGTCGAGCCATCCAGGGAAAGCGCAAAGCACTGTTTCTCGCAACAAAAGTGTCGCCCCGACATTTCCGTCACGCTCACGTCATGACCTCTGCCGAGGCAAGTTTGCGGCAACTAAATACAGATTACATTGACCTCTATCAACTCCACTGGCCCAATTACACGATACCCATCGACGAAACCGTGGGAGCAATGGAGCAGTTGGTCGACAGTGGTAAGGTCCGGTTCATCGGAGTGAGCAATTTCCACGTACGCGATCTAAGGAACGCGCAGAAGGCAATGACCAGGCACAAGATCGTCGCGAATCAGGTTCGTTACAACTTGATCGACCGCAGCATCGAGCTCGGCTTGCTCGAGTACTGCCAGCAGCAAAGCATCACGGTGATTGCCCACAGCCCGCTGGCAACCGGCCTGTCCAACATCATGGCCAGAGATCCCGATGGAGTTCTCGAGAAGATCGCAAAGCACCGATCGAAGAGCGCCGCGCAGGTGGCTCTGAATTGGTGTATCTCGAAACCAGGCGTGGTGACGATCCCCAAGTCCAATTCGGTTGAGCATGTGAAGGAGAACTGCGCAGCCGCAGATTTTCAACTATCGGGGGAGGAACTACAGCTCCTCGAAACCAAGATCCGGTGCAATCGGCGTGGGCCAGTCGAAGTTGTCATGCGACGCATGGCGCGCCACGCTCTGCAGCTGATGGGAAGGAATCAATAGTCGGGAACCAAGTTATGACGGGTGCCATCAAGAAATGTCATGTGACCATTATCGGCGCGGGTCCTTACGGACTCGCCTCGGCCGCATACCTCGAAGCCGCGGGCGTAGAAGCGCGCGTGTTTGGCGAGCCGATGTCGTTTTGGAAAAACCAGATGCCGGTCGGCATGTGTCTGCGTTCGAGCTGGTCAGCCTCACACATTGCCGATCCCAAGCAGCAGGTAACCCTGGACGCATACTGCCACCAAAACGGCAATCATGTGTCGAAGCCAATTCCGCTTGACCGCTTCGTCGACTATGGCCAATGGTACCAGCGCACCCTCGTTCCCCATCTTGAGCGGCGCCAGGTCGCCCGGGTGGATCTCGATAGCGGCGGATTTAGAGTGACGCTGGCAGACGGCGAAGAATTTCTCTCGCGCCGCGTCGTGGTGGCGACCGGCATCGGCACCTTCGCGAGCCGTCCTGCGGAGTTTGTCGGGCTTCCTCTCGAGTTGGCCTCGCATTCCAGCGAGCAAAACGACCTGCGAAAGTTTAAGGGCCAGCGGGTCATCGTCGTCGGGGCCGGGCAGAGCGCGCTTGAATCAGCCTGCCTGTTCAAGGAAGCGGGCATTGAGGTCGAAGTGATTGGACGGCAAAAGAGCCTTCGTTGGGTGGGCTTGCACCCCAAGCTGCATCATCTGGGCGCCCTTTCCTGGTTATTGTATTCACCCCGAGACGTCGGGCCGGCGGGCATCAGCCGCCTAGTGTCGATGCCGCATTTATTCCGCAGGTTTCCACGCCAGTTCCAAGATCGTACGGCGTACCGCGCCATCCGCCCGGCTGGAGCGGGATGGTTGCAACCTCGACTCGTGGGAATGCCGATTACGCTCGGGCGGCGCATCGTCTCTGCCAAGGCGAAGGGCAGTCAGCTTCACCTCAATCTCGACGACGGGACGGAGCGGCTGGTCGATCACGCGCTGCTCGCTACCGGATACCGCGTCGATGTCTCGCGGTATGAATTCCTGTCGGGATCGGTGTCGCAGCGGCTCGAAACGGTCGGGGGTTATCCGGTGTTGAAACGCGGACTGGAATCCTCGGTCCCCGGGTTACATTTCCTCGGCAAACCCGCAGCCTGGAGCTTTGGACCGCTGCTCGGCTTTGTTTCCGGAACCGAGTTCGCAGCCCGTGAGCTTCTCTACTGCTTCCATCATCGCAACGGAACGCGCTAATCCGATGAGTTCGGTTCTTCACAAACCGCTACCCATGCCGCGCACAGACGGCCGCCCTCAGGCGACCGTGGGAGCCGTGGTGGTCGGGGGTGATTATCAAGGTCTTGGCATTGTTCGGAGCCTCGGCCGGCAAGGTGTGCCGGTCTGCGTCGTGGACGACGAGCTGTCGATCTCGCGCTATTCGCGCTACTGCACCAGGTTTGTGAAGTTTGCCGACCTGCGCCATGAGACGGCGGTCGTCGACAGCATGCTCGAGCTCGGGAGGCGCCTCGATTTGGGCGGTTGGGTGCTGTACCCCACGCGGGAGGAGCTGGTGGCTGCCTTCTCGCGGAACCGCTCCCAGCTGAGCAAATTGTTTCGTGTGCCCACACCGGAGTGGGACGCCGTACGATGGGCGTGGGACAAGCGCAACACCTACCAGCTGGCGCGGGAACTGGAGATTCCCATTCCGCGCACCTACCACTTCGATCATATGGACCAGCTGAGCGAACTCGGCGACCTGACACCTCCGTTCGCCATCAAGCCCGCGATCAAAGAACACTTTCTCTACGCCACGAAGGCAAAAGCTTGGTGTGCGAACAGCCACTCTGAGTTGCGCGAGTTGTTTCAAAAGGCGTCCGAGCTCATGAATCCGGGCGAAGTCATGGTGCAGGAGTTCATCCCTGGAGGCGGCGATCAGCAGTTCGCGTATTGCGCTTTCTTCCGCGACGGCACGGCGATGGGGAAGATGGTTACGCAACGCCGGCGCCAGCATCCGCTTCAGTTCGGAAGAGCGAGTACGTACGTCGAGACCGTGGACATACCGATCCTCGAAGAGCTCTCGGAGCGATTTCTGCGCGAGATCAATTACTACGGTCTGGTCGAACTGGAATACAAACTTGATCCCCGCGATGGGCAATACAAGTTGCTCGACGTGAACGCTCGTACCTGGGGCTATCACAGTCTGGGTGCGCGGGTCGGGGTGGATTTCAGTTTTATGCTATACGCCGACCAGATCGGCTTGCCGGTTCGACCGTGCCAAGGCACGCCCGGGGTGGGCTGGTTGCGTATGACCACGGATCTTCCTGCCTCCCTGATTGCGCTTGTCAAGGGTGATCTCGACGTCCGAAACTATCTCCGCTCTTTGAGGAACTGCCGAGTGGAAGCGGTGTTCACGCATGAAGACCCCCTTCCTGGTCTGGCGGAAATCCTTTTGATCCCCTATCTCATGATCAAACGGGGTTTCTGACCGATCACTGTTCGACACCCATGGTGGGCAGAGATTCCACGCAAAGCTAGGTGCCTGCCCTGCGGAGTCGAAAGCAACGACAACCATGCTCATCACCAATAATCAAGAAAGGATCCGACCATGGCTGCCCTCCCTGCTAAGAAAAACCCTACCACCGATCACACTCCTTTAGTCCTCGGAGATTCGGGAAAGACCATCTATGAGGACGGGACTTACCTGCAGCACAACCCCTCCTGGCACATGGAGGAATCCCCCTTCAAAGTCAAACAGATCCTGCGTATGTTACGAAGACAGAATCTTGCCCCCAAAACCGTATGCGACGTCGGTTGTGGCGGTGGCGTAGTGCTGGAGGAATTGCAGCCCTATTTGCCTCCCGACTGTGTCTGCTGGGGCTACGACATCTCTCCCGACGCCATCGCCTTCTGCGCCAGCCGCCGCCGGAACAACCTGCACTTTCAGGTTCGCGACATACGCGAGGTCCCAAACGACGAGTCCTTTGATCTGGTATTGGTCCTCGATGTCTTCGAACATGTCGAGGACTACATCGGCCTGGTGCGGGAAATCCGATCCAAGGGCCACTATAAACTGTTTCACGTCCCCCTGGATCTTTCCGTACAGGCGGTGGCTCGCAGGAATGGACTGCTACGCCGCCGGGACCATTTTGCCCATCTCCACTATTTCACGAAGGAAACGGCCCTCCGCACCCTGGCCGATGCGGGCTATAAGCTGGTAGACTATTTCTATACCCCGCGGTGCATCGAATTGGGAGACCTTCTGATTCAAAAGATCGCCAGAGTACCCCGCATGTTCTGTTTTGCAATTTCTCAGGACTGGACGGTACGGATTCTGGGTGGCTACAGCCTGATGGTTCTTGCTCGGTAGCTCAGATGGTGTGGCACAGCATTCCGCTGCAAGAATGAACCCAACCGGCAGGCCGGCGGGCTCGTGCGTAAATGGAAAAGAAGATGAGTTCGAG
>JASHSL010000426.1 GCA_030040855.1 Terriglobales bacterium | reverse complement strand
ATACCAGCACTGTGATCCGCGCCGGATTTGGTATCTTCAGCATCACCAATCTCGGTCCGCTCTCCTTCAACAACAGCGGAAACCCGACCTCGGCGCTGCACACCTACACAAATATCAAGAGCGCGAACGGGACTCCCCTGATCGAGTTTCCCAACACAGCACCGCCAACCAGCAGCGTGCAATATGGAGGCGGTGGTCTCGATCAAGGGGTGGATCCGAACTATCGTGATCCCCAGGCCAATCAATGGAATCTCACGCTGGAGCGTCAGTTGGGAAACAACGATAGTCTGCGTGTCAGCTACGTGGGAATGCACAGCTATCGTCTCAATATCACCGAGGACCTAAACCAAATCCCGGCGAGCAAGACACCCTATCAGACTACGGCAGCCAGCCCATATGTTGATCCCAGGGCACCGTACCACAACTGGTTCACGCTCTATAGCACCTTCAATGCCGGCGAAGCAAACTATGATGCGTTGGAGGTGGAGGCGATCCACAAAATGTCGCACGGCCTCTACTTCGACGCTAACTACACCCTGGCCAAGAATTTGGCCGACAACCAGGGAGATGTTCCGACGGCCTTCGCCGGAGAAGTGAACTACGGCGTTCCTATCGCGAACCGCTTCAATATTGCCAGTGATTACGGCAACGTCGAGGGGACGCGGCGGCAGCGCTTTCTGTTAAAGGGGATCTACCAGTTGCCGGTGGGACTAGGCCGCGCGTGGTTGAACACAGGCGGCTGGAAAAACACCCTGCTGGGAGGATGGGAGCTGAACACAATCACCCTGATAGAGACCGGACCCTGGCTAACACCCAATATTAGCGCTTCCTACGATCAGTCCAATACTGACGTAGTGAATCGCGGTGCGTCTCTTCGCCCCGACCAGCTCTCTAGCAACTTCTACGCCGGACAATCCCGAGCCCATCACTTCAATCTAGCGGCCTTTGCGCCGACCCCGGCCGGTGCCGGCCGTTTTGGAGATGCCGGGGTTGGGATTCTCGAGGGACCGGGTACAGCCGCGGTCGCCCTGGGGCTGGCCAAGGTTTTCAGACCTACGGAACGAGTGAGGGTCCGATTTGAGTCGACGTTCACCAACGTACTCAACCACACCAACTTTGCTCCGCCAGCCACGCAAATCGACAACACTGCCACCTTTGGAGTTCTCAGTGCTCCGCAAACGGGAGAAAACGCCGGGAATCGTACCGGCCAGCTAGCATTGCGGCTCGACTTCTAGTGTACTGTCTCTACTTCTCGACTCGAATCGACGGAGAGGGTGGTGTTATTTGGCCGAAATATACAGCTCGGGAATTGATGACAGGCAGCGCGCCTGCTCGGACACCAGGTGACGCGTGGCCGGACCATTTTGCACCCAAACTCACTGGCACATATCACGTGTACGGCATCACTCGGCGGGGTTTTGGCGCATCTAGCCTTCCGGACTCCGGTTATTCAGCTGATCGATTGGGTGACGACGTGCTGGAAGTGATCGACGATCTAAGGCTCACCCGGCCGATTCTGGTGGGACACTCCATTGCGGGTGAGGAACTCAGCTCCGTCGGATCAAGACATGCGGAGAAGGTTGCCGGCCTAGTTTAACTGGAGGCTGGTTACTTCTACGCCTACTACGACCGTTCGCGTGGGAATCTAACTCTCGATGCGCTCGACTTGCAGAGAAAGCTGGAGCGGGCATTGTCCTTGCAAAAGGAAATGGCCCGACCCCGATGGAGAGAGTGTGAAGTTTCGCTACCCGGGTCTAGCCAGATTGCATTCATCAACGGCATCAACTGACCCCACAAAGATGCCTCTCAACAATCCTCGCTCTGCGATATGATCCCTGCATGATCGCTGCTTCCTACAAACCAAAACAAAAGTTTATGCAGTTGGCAATCGCTGAGGCCAAGCGTGCCCGCGACCGCGGGGATTATGCCATCGGCGCTGTCATCACCCGCGTAGCGGACGGGCGCGAAGTCGTCATTGCCAGCGCGGGGAACCGGGTAAAGACTTCAGGGTCGAGCATCAAGCATGTGGAGTTAGAAACGCTCAAATACGTCTCGAGCGGTTATGGCCGCTACCTGACCGAGTTCGTGCTCTACACCACGCACGAGCCCTGCGCCATGTGTGCGGGTGCCTGCGTGTGGGCGAGAATCGGTGCAGTCGTATACGGAGTCTCGCAGGAAGACATCGCCGCTTATGGCCGAAAGTGCGGGACGGAAGAATACAAGTGGCGAGCCTGCCTCATTCCCTGCCGACTCGTCTTTGAGAAGGGCAATCACTCTATACCCGTCATCGGCGGTTTTCTACGTGACGAATGTAAGAAACTATTCGGTTACAAGGCGAGATAGGATCGCAGGCTAGGTTGAATTTGGGCAGCCGCCGGTTTTTCAGAATTCTAGGATTTCGCGCTTCCCGCTGATCCTGCTGTCGTCATTGCGAGCAAGACCACCCATTCTTGCAAATTCCCGGCATGCGTGGTTGGCGCTGTTTCCATCGTCACAGACTCGCCGATTTGCCCCGACTGCGAGTCCGAGCTACGGCGATTGGAGCCACTCCCGGAACCTCCTGCCGCTGGAGTTCCGGCTTCACCAGCTGAGAACCGGCGGCAACGCCATCGGCGCCGAGCATCTTCGGGACCAACATGGCCGCGGCATCCAAGAAGGACTGAGCCCAGCGGTGCACATCGTGTTGCTCGACGATGTTGCGTAGGAGCCGCATGCGCGTGCTCTTTTCTTCGCGGCTCATAAAAGAGGCTTCCCGAATGGCACGGGCGACGCCCGCAATATCGTTCGGGTTCACCACAATGGCGCCGTGGCGTAGTTCCGGGCTGGCGCCAGCAAACTCGCTGATGATCACGACCCCGCGCTCATCGACCTGGGCGGCGCAGAACTCCTTGACCACCAAATTCATGCCGTCTTTAAGGGGAGTAATCAGGGCTATGTCGGCGGCTCGATAGTGAGCCAGAAGCTCATCGCGTCCTAGGTTGCGGTGCATGTAATGCACTGGCACCCAACCCCGCTCGCTGAATTCGCCGTTAATCTGGCTGACGAGCAATTCGATGTCACTGCGCAATTCCCTGTATCTCGGGATATCCTCTCGGCTGGGGACCACAACCTGAACAAAGGTGATCTGTCGCCGTAGTTCCGGAAAGCGGCGAAGCAGAACACGAAACGCCTTTAAGCGCTCCGGAATGCCCTTGGTGTAGTCGAGGCGGTCCACTCCAAGGACCAGGATGGTTTCCAGAAACTCCCGCCGCACGGCCTCCGCCCGAGCGGCCACTTCGGAACGGGCCGCCCGATGGGCGAATTCCTCAAAATCAATCCCAATCGGAAAGGTGCCGATGACACTCTCTGCGCCCTGAAATTCGACCAAGCTATGGGGATGGACCTGCTTAATTCTCGCGCTCGGCAGTAGGCGCTCGAGACATCTGAGAAAGTTGTCCCGACCGCGATCAGTTTGAAAACCGATTACATCGAACTCCAGCAGGGACTGGAGAATGGAATCTCGCCAGGGTAGATATTCAAATATGTCTGGAGAGGGGAATGGGATATGCAGAAAGAAGCCGGACTTGGAACGATTGCCCGATTGTCGCAAATAATGGCCCACGAGCATGAGATGGTAATCATGCACCCAGATGAAATCGTCAGCGCTCGAGCTTTGAGCTGCGGCGGCAAACTTGCGATTCACCCGTTGATAGACTTCCCAGTAATCGGGGTCGAAGTTGCAGCGCGTGGGCATATCGTGAAACAGCGGCCAGATGATCTCGTTGGTGAAGCCGACATAAAACTTGTCGACTTCCTCGTTGCTTAAACACACGCCCTGCAGACTGTGGGAGCGGCGCCGGGAAGCCCTCGCCAAAATCTCGTCGGCCGATGTACCCTCGGGTGTGCCTGCCCATCCGATCCAGATTCCCTGCCGCCCTCGCCAAGCACTTTCGAGGGCCGTCGTTAATCCCCCGGAACTGCGCTCTAACCGGAGTCCGTTGGTGGTCTGCTTGATCGACACCGGCAGCCGATTCGAAATGTTAATCAGGCGTCCTTGCCTTGGCACCAGGTTTCTCTTCATGACGCGGCGAGCCATTCGCTGAAGAACTGTATGAGTTCTTGTGGTGGACGTAATTGAACCTCCGCCAGCGTAGGCCGGGGTTGATCTCGTACTAACACGGTGAGGCCTCTTCCGCGCAGGGCATGAAATGCATCTTCATCGGTGCGGTCGTCACCTAGATACGCAATCACCGAATCGGGGTTGCTTTCCCCTAGAATGGCGGCCACGGCTTGCGATTTGTCCTTACCCCGCACGCGAAGCTCCAATCCGCCGTCAAACGCAAGCAAGTCAAGCGGATACTGTCTCACGAGAGGGTACCAGAGGTGACGGACCGTGTCGCTCAGTTTGTCGATTTCTTGCGGCTCCAGTCCCCGCCAATGCAGGGCTACCGCGCCTGGCTTGAGCTCCATGCGATTCTTCAAACCTTGTGAGCGCAAACGCTCTTGAGCCTGGGTGAGCCCGGCTTCCTGTTCGGTCGACACTTTCTCCACCGAGTAGCTTCCGTCGGGCTTCAGGCGTTCAAGGCCGTGGCTGCCCCAAACCTCCGGTTGACGACGAAGGCCGCTCAGCAGAAGTACTTCGCGCACCGGGCGACCGGTGACGAAGACAACGCGTGTACCATTCTCCATAATCCGGTCGATCAGCACCGGAACGCCAGGGTATGGAAAAGCACGATCACGGTCAATTTGGAATGGCGCCAGGGTTCCGTCGTAATCGAGGAAAAGAACGCGGGAGGGTGCCGAGCGAAGCCGATCAAAGAAGGCAGACAATCGATCGGTATGGATTGCACCGGTCATCGCATCCTACAAGACCTTTCGAGCAAAAAAGCCATCTGCCCTTAAAGCGGCGGCTACCGATTCCGCTACCCTTGTCGTCGAGCCGGGTCACTCTGGAGTCTAGCACCGAAAAAGTTCGGCAACAAATCGGTAGGACATGTCCCTCGACGCTTGCCCTAAGTCGATGCAAAGATTCGCAGATCAAGCACTGGCTCCTCCGGGAACCCTTCGCCACCACCGGCCAAAACACCTCGCACCTGCCTGTGGAAATCTGGGACGGCCGTTGAAAAGGAATCACACATGGAATCGGATGGGTCCGATTCCCTCCCGACACGGCGAGGTTCGCCTTTCCGCTATGTCCAGCGGAACCACTTCAGCGCGAACCCGAACGATACTCCTCCCCAGATCACCAGGACCAGGAGGCGTCCAGTCTGCGCGGCAAACGGGGAACCCTCGAGGATCGAGGCACGGAGGGCGTCATTCAAGGCGGTGAGCGGCAGGATCTTGATCAACGGTTGAATCACCGTCGGGAAGCGCTCGTAAGAGAAGAAAACGCCGGAAAAGATCCACATGGGCATCATGACCACGTTAATGAGACCACTGACGCTCTCAATCTTCTGCGCCCGGCTGGCGGTAAGCAGGCCGATTCCGGCAAACCCCAGCGCGCCAACTGCACCGATCAGGAGAATCGTCAGCAGCGAGCCAACCACCCGCATGTGAAATACCAACACGCCGAAGCCGAGGAGAAGGGCGACCTCAGTGATCATCAATAAAAGGCGGCTGCTGGCCAGCGCCGCCAGAAAGTCACTCCTCCGCATGGGAGTAGCCACCAAGCGCTTGAGCAACTTGCGCTGCCGCATTTCAACGATGGCGAAGCCAATGCCCCACATGGCAGCATTCATGACGTTCATCCCAATCAAACCGGGGATGAGAAAGTCGATGTAGCGTGATCCTGGCTCGCTCGAGATTGCGGTTGAAGTTGGCAAAGGATTTTGGCGGCCCGCCGCCGTCTGCAGCGCGTCATCGACCTGGGCTTTGGCGAGCAGGCTTTCTGGGCGGGATGGATCAAAGAGGTAATGAATGGTGTTGCCGTCCCTAACCTCCACCACCAAATCGTATTTGCCAAGCCGGAATCCCCTGGCGGCCTGCGCCTGCGAGAGCAGGTTGGGATGAATGGCGGATTTCTGGGCAGAACGCTGAAGCAAATCCAGCGCTTGCTGAGCTCGTGGACCGTTCACGATGGCGATGGATATAACATCGGCGGGTTTTTTGCGAAACGCAATCCCGAGCCCGAGTGCTAACAGCAAGGGAAACACGAACACCCAGAAGATGACCTCCGGTTCCCGCTTGAGCTCCTTCAGGCGCGCCATCACCAGGTGCGTGAAGCCCGTCCAGCGACCGTTGGCCGGGGGAGCGAGTCGAGTGGGAATCTCACCCATCTGCGGAGTCGTTTGCCCGATGTTCATCATAGGCTTGCCTCCATGGCGGTCCTGCGCTCGTGGCAGACGACGCCGCCGGCGCAGGCCAGCAGCTACCGGTTCGCCCGCTAATCCTCTCGCAAATGCCTTCCGGTCAAGCGAACAAAGACGTCCTCCAAGCTGGCCTGTCGCGTGGTCAAGTGCTGAAGTACCCGACCCAGTTGTTCGACTGCCGCAAGCAGCGCGGGAATGGTGAGGTGTGGCTCGCGGACGGTAAGAGATACCAGCCCGTCGTCGTGGCGCACCGCCTCTACCCCGGGCAGCTCCCGCCAATGATCCATGGCGCCGTCGCGGGTGGAATTTCCGCTGACTTCGAATTCGACCACATGATGTCCGCCCAGGCGGGCAATCAGATCTGAGGGCGTTCCCTCCGCAATGATCTGTCCATGATCGACAATCGCCAGACGGTCACACAACCGCTCCGCTTCATCCATATAATGCGTCGTCAGCAACACGGTGCCGCCCTTGCGTTGAAAGCCACGAATGATATCCCAGAGCTGGCGTCGGCTTTGAGGGTCGAGACCCGTCGTGGGCTCATCCAGAAAAAGAACCTTCGGGTTTCCCACCAGAGCTGTAGCAACCGCCAGGCGCTGGCGTTGTCCGCCCGAAAGCTTGCCCACCCAGGCATCCGCCTTTTCGGCCAACTGCAGCTCCCTTAGAACTTCGTCCGCAGAACTGGGCTGGCGATAAAAACTGGCGAACAGCTCAATCGTCTCCCGCACCATCAGTTTTTCCGAGAGCCGCGTCTCTTGCAGCGAAATGCCCAGCCACTCCCGCAACTCGCGTGGATTTTCCTGCCAGGTACGCCCTAGGATCGTGACTTCACCGGAGGTCGGCTGCAACAGTCCTTCCAGGATTTCGATGGTGGTGGTCTTCCCGGCACCGTTCGGCCCGAGCAATCCGAAGCATTCCCCAGCGCCAATGCCCAGGCTCAGACCACGCACGGCCTGGACTTTGCCGTCGTACGTCTTGCGCAGATCTCGGCATTCGACTGCAAAGGGCATTTCCAAAATTCTAACTGAACGGCCTAAATTTTCTGGAAATCGAAGGGGTTCGCTCAACCTTCGTGGCTGGAAGCTTGCGCAGCCCTTCGCCCTTCCGAGTTTGTAGAGCCGGAGCCGGTTGCGGCCCAGAGCAGAAGGTGTCTCTGTGATTCCTCCGGCCGGCGCTTGTCCAAACACCGTCTGCCCCGCTACCTGGCTCACGGGTCTCACGGGGTGGATGCGGAGCGCCGAAGAGGCACACCAAGGGCCGGTCCTCGTCTACAATGAAGTTGCCCTTGCGGACCGGGGAACTCTATACCGCGGCGCTTCACTGGAGCCCTACTGTCGGAAACGCCGGCGTGTGGTTAAGCTGATTTAAGTCGCACGCTACCCGATTTCTCAGAAAGGAACACTGCATGCTTCGGGCGATCCTGCTTTCTCCGCTTCCGGTCCTTGTGCTGGCTAGTGGTCTCTCGGGGCAAAGTGAGCGCCACTTTACCTTTCATTATGGATTCACCGTGCAAGGCCTTTCTGCGGGAGAGAAGGTTCAGATCTGGTTTCCGGCCGCCCATTCGGATCCGTTCCAGGAAGTAAAGGTACTCTCCAGCAAAGGTGATCTTCCGCTCAAGAAAACCCACGAGCCTGATTTCGGCAATGAGATGTACTACGCCTCGGCCTCCAAAAGCAAAGAGCCGGAACTGCAGTTTGAAATTGTCTATGAAGTTGTGCGTCACGAACACCTCACCCTGGGGATTTATGCCCCTCACCTGGCCGAGGTGAGTCTGAGCCCCAAAGAAGACAAACGATACCTTTCCCCGGATGTGCTGGTTCCGGTCACTGGTTTGCCGGCAGAACTGGCCGCCAAAGCCGCCGAGGGCCAAACCGCGCCTCTCGACAAGGCTCGTGCCATCTATGATTACGTTTTTGCCACCATGCGGTATGACAAAACCGGCGCGGGGTGGGGGCGCGGCGACGCTCTCTACGCCTGCAATGCCAAAAAGGGCAATTGCACTGATTTTCATTCTTTATTTATCGCGATGGCTCGCTCCCAAGGGATTCCCGCACGATTCGAAATCGGATTTCCTCTGCCCGGCGAGAATCATTCTGGCGAGATTCCCGGTTATCATTGCTGGGCAGAATTCTTCGAACCGCAACATGGATGGATTCCCGTCGATATCTCCGAGGCCTGGAAACATCCGGAAAAAAAGGATTATTTCTTTGGGGCTCATGATGCCAATCGCATCCAGTTCACGATTGGCCGCGACTTGGAGCTGAATCCGCGCCAGGCTGGCCGCCCGCTGAACTATTTCATCTACCCCTACGTCGAAGTTGGGGGGGAGGAGTATTCGAATGTCTCGACGGCGTTTTCCTTCTCCGATGTCGGAGTTGCGCATTGAGTCCGGCACCTGCGGGGAAATGAACTCTGTGCTCAGTGGCGGAGCTTTGCCTTCAGTTACCCCAGGGTCCTCTTCCCAGGGAGAGTGGTCCGGTCGAGCCGTTCCCTAGGACCGGCATGGCCGTGTTCCCCTTGCGGTCCTGCCACAAAATGCGATTGAGTATTTGCGGATTGACCGCGTCCGGGCGCGAGAAGTCCATGGCGCTTGATTCGCGGGAGCCTTGTCCGTTAGGTGGGTTCACCTGGTAGATGAGACCGTTATCGCGATTGCTCCAGTCCGCCGTGAACGGCGGCTGGTTTCCACTCCCGGAAAACATGAAACTCATCACCGGTGCGTAGCCATCATTCTGATTCATCGGCGGGACCCCGAGCAGCACCTCTAGGGTGTGGATCATGTTGACCGTGGTATAGAAATGGTGCTCGACGTACGGCTGATCGGCGGAACCCGGCGAATACTTGCTCACGACGAAGGCGATCGAGCGATGGGCCTCGACGTGGTCGGCCCCGTCCTGGGCGTCGTCCTCGAGGATAAGAATTGCGGTGTCCTCCCAATACGGACTGTGCGAAACCGCTTCGACCACACGGCCGACGGCAAGATCATTATCCGCCACCGATGCAGTCGGCCAGGGGCTTCCTGGAGTGGTGCCGTGGGTGTGGTCGTTGGGCAAATAAAGCAACACAAACGCCGGAAGCTGCTCCCCCTTACCCTGCTCGCGCGCGCGCACAAAGCCGTCGAACTCATTCAGGAATTCATCGGTACGCAGTTGATCGGGATAAGCGGTATTGAAGTCCGGAAACTTTGGGTCAAAGTGGTCTCGCAGGACCGCCTTGGTTGCCTTGGTGAATTGCATCATCGGAACCGGCCAGGGCCACGGGCTCGCGCTTCCGTGGGGCTGGCCGACATTGGGCGGCAGCGGTTGGCCCTGGCTAACCGTGGTGCGCTCGCATTTGGCCGAAGACGGCGACGGTGCGCCTCCCCGCTCCGGCTTGCACCAAACGGTAACGAGGAATTCGCCGTAGTCGCGATAGCTCAAGTCATGGGCGGCCATATTGTCCCAAATGTATCCGCTCGCGGGAGCATCTACGTCTGGTACATCGTGCTCGAGCGGCAGCTCATCGGCGACGCTGCCCTGGAAGTCGTAGGTGCGTTCTTTGCTGCGGTAGGCAATTTGCCAGGTATTCTCGTTGTAGTCGCTGGCGATGGCCGCGGTGGACCAGTCGTGCCCGTCTCCGGAGACCTCCCCGCTATCGTAGAAGTTGTCGAGTACCCCAAATTGCATCGCCAGCTTGTGCTCGTTCGGTGTGATATCGGCCCCGTAGAGAGTGAGCGAGGGATCTCCGTTGCCGACCTTCAAGTCCCCGAGTACCTGGTCGTAGGTGCGGTTTTCCTTAATGATATAGATGACATGTCGGATGGGATTACCCCCCCCGGAGAATTGAAGCTTGCCCGGGTCGGAATCAAAGCGATTGCTGACCTCTACTCGCTTTGTGAAGTCGGCTAATTCCGCTTCAATGTGCCGAACACTGAGTCGTGCGATGGAGCCGTAGAGCAAACTCGGGAGGTAAGCATATTTTCGGGGACGGACCTTGGCGCCGGTCATGCCCGGAAAGTTGTTGGGCCCGCTTCCCTGCCCTTTGGAGGTGGCGATCAGTAGGTCATCGCCGACCGTGGCCAATGCCGTAGGATACCAGTCCGTCGGAATCGAGCCGATGGGAGCATATCGAGGCAGGACCGTGATCGGACTGCGACGGATGCTCGCCAGATCGAAAACTGCCACCGAATTGATGCAACCATTCGCAACAAACAGTTTGGACCCGTCCGAGGCCAAGGCTAATGCGTCGGGACAAGCGCCAGAGGACTGAGACAACCGCTTCGTAGCGAGACTTCCGAAAAGATTTGTGGCCAGAGGACGGTTGGGTCCTCCGCCGATGGTGATCATCCTGACTTCGTCGGCATTCGCTAAAGCCACAAAAAGCTCCTTCTCGTCCGCACTAAGGAGCAGCGCCGTGGGGTGCGCGCCGGGGTCGCCTGGCTTGGTCGGCGGACCGAGCGGGATGGAACCTAGAATGTGCCCGGATTCCAGATTCAGCATCACCACGCGCGACGCGTTCCACAGACTGCACCAAGCACGTGCCCCATCGCGCGATGCGACGCATGCGTAGGGAAACTCCGAGGGAATGAGCTCATGCGAGCTGACATCGAAGCTCTTGAGAACTGAGCCGCTCGAGGAATCAAGCAGCACAATATTGTCGGAATAATTGTTGGCGACGAGCAACTTGTCGGCACTGCCATTTTTTCCAGCAATCACCGCCAAACCCGCCGGATAGGGGATGGCGGTGCCGACCGGAGCCTTGCGCAACCCATGTGCCACCGTCTTCCCTTCCGCGATTCTCTGGGGAGGAATTCTGATGAAGCGCTCCGGGGCGATCTTGCCGTCCCGTAAGCCATACACAGCGATGCCATTTCCAGTGTCTCCTGGCTTTTTGCCTGTGCCGTCGGTAATCGAGCCCAGGGAAGCATAGAGATGAAGGCCGTCGGAGCTGAAGGCTAGGCCAATGAAATAGCTCTGGTGCGCATCCTGCCCCAGCCGTTCGTCAGGGAAGTCCGAGAGTTCATTGGTCGACAGATTCAGAAGGGTAATGGATTGATAGCCCTGGTTGCGCTTTGATCCATAACCGTCATCGAGCAGCGCGGCATACCGCCCGTCGGGGCTTAGAGCGATGGTGGGGGTGAAGCCACTCAGCGATCCCAGCACTCCTGGAGAGTCACCGATGAGGAGCTTGCTCGTGGGCAGCGGAATAGAGCGCGACTCAGGTTGCGCCTGGAAGGGACTCGGGGGGCGCAGTCCGCCCTCGGCAAGAAGCAAGCTTAGAGCGACGATGGTCAGGAGCAAAACTGCAGACGCCGTGGATCTCAAATTCCCTCCGATCGTGACGGAAACAAACCTTCTACCATCGCGGCCGGAAAAAGAAAAGGCCGCCGACTTGACATGGCCGACGACTTCATATCATCGTGCTCACAAGAATCATTTTGGGGTGTTGAATGAAGGGCATCGGTTGGGCGAGTCTTTGTTTGTCGCTTTATGCTGCGGTGGTATCAGCTCAGGTCGTCGCGGTCAAGGCCGGCAAGCTGGTCGATCCTGAAACCGCAAGCGTCCTTAAGGACCAGATAATCTTGATCCGCGACGGCAAGATCCAAGCCGTCGGCCAAGACTTGCCGATCCCAGTGGGCACGCAGAGCCTTGATTTGTCCTCTCGAGTCGTGCTGCCCGGGCTGATCGACTGCCACACGCACTTGGCCGACGGTGCACCGGGAGATGACGATCCGGTCGGTATCTTCCGAAAAACAGCGGCGCAATACGCGCTCGAATCCGTGCCCAATGCGAAGGTCACTTTGGAATCAGGCTTTACCACAGTTCGAGATGTCGGCACCTACCGCGCCCTCACCGACGTTGCTCTCCGTGATGCTATTAACAACGGCTATATCGTCGGTCCCCGGATGTTCGTGGCTGGGGCCTATGTGACGATTACCGGCGGCGCTGGCGCCGATACAGGGCTGGCCCCGGACATCCAGCTGCCTTGGGATATGCATTACGGAGAAGCCAACAGTCCTTGGGAAGTCCGGCAGGTGATCCGTAAGCTAGCCCACGACGGGGTGGATCACATCAAGATCTTGTCGAGCGGAGCGGTCCTGACCCACGGAAGCAATCCTAATTCTCAGGAGTTCACCCTAGAAGAGCTACAGGCCGCCGTCGACGAAGCCAGCCATTTCGGCCTTCGCGTGGAGTCCCACGCACATTCCCCTGAGGGAATCAAAAATGCCATCCGCGCGGGTGTCACCTCCGTCGAGCACGCGACCATGATTGATGAGGAAGGCATCGCGCTGGCCAAGCAGCGGGGAACCTATCTTGACATGGATATCTATGACGAAGAGTGTATCCAGGAGGCCGGGCGCAATGGGCACATGCCCAAAGACTTCCTGGAGCACGACGCGCAGTTGGGGCAGATTCAGCGTGACAACTTCCGCAAAGCAGTCCAGGCCGGTGTGAAGATGTCTTTCGGCACCGACGCGGGGGTGTGCCCGTACGGCATGGCGGCCAAGCAATTTGCCATGATGGTGAAGTACGGAATGACGCCGATGCAGGCAATCCAGGCCGCCACCGTCAATGCCGCGGACCTGCTGGGAAAGAGCGAATGGCTGGGATCGATCAAGCCAGGCAAGTATGCGGACCTGGTTGCAGTGAGCGGCGATCCGCTGGCCGATGTATCCGCGCTCGAACGGGTGGATTTTGTGATGAAGGAGGGAAAGGTGTACAAGCAAAAATAGGTGCTCCGACGTGTGTGCTGCCCCGGCCGCCACTTTGCTTTGCGCGATTGGACTCCCTCTCGATGTCTACCCGTAAGTCCTTCTGCCCGGCCGGTGGTAGGTGCGCGCCGTGCTTTTTGTCTTCTGTGGTTCTGAGTCTGCGCGCGTGGCATGAACGATGAATCGCTTGGGTGCGCTGCCAATGTAGTAGAACGGATAGCATGTCACGAGTGTCAAAGACGGCTCGGACTCGGATCGCAAGACACGCACGTCGGATGGGTCTACGATTTCCAGGCGGTCCACGACGTACGTCTCATGTCGACTGGGTTCCTCCAAGTCGATCCGATCCCCAACTTTAATGTGCTTCAACCCACGGAAGAAGCCATCGCGGTGACCGGCGATGCCTATATTTCCATTTTGTCCAAAATATGCCGTGCCCTCGATGTGTCCGACGCCGCGATTCAGGGTTATATCGTCCGTTCCCTCGAGAACCGGTGCCTCCAAGTGAATTCGGCGGATGCGAAGCACCGCTAAGGGAGGCGAAAGACGTTGACTCAAGCTTTCCTCGTAATGCTGGATCCGCATTTTCGACCACGACAAGAAATCGGGTTGGGGAATAACGGGTTGAGCGACCGGAGTGCTCGTGACGCGGTTGACCGCTGGTGGCTGCAAATGCTCAAACCGCCATATTGCCGCTCGCGAGAACACGAGCTCATGAAGTTTGGCTGCCGCGCAGAAGGCCAGCAGCCCTACGCCACAAATCAGGAGTAAACGCCCTAGCTGTCTCAGGTTTTTCATCGGGGGTCACTGCTTGGAGTGTTCTCCGTTCCCTTCTCTTTCCCTTGCATTCCACTCCTCGATATAGGCCGGCCAATTCCTGAGCTCGGTGCCGCCCGTTTTGCAACACGCGAGAAAAGATACCACCTCCTGGTCCCCAAGCTTGACCTCCCGCATATCCAAGGCTAAGTCCCCGTCTCCGGCTTGAGCTGGCGAAGCGGTTCGCAGCTCGCCCGGGCCTTTTCCCCTGAGGCGACCCATCCGTTGTAAGACCAGGCATTCATGGTCCAACATTTTCTTGACTCTCCACATGAATTGAAGATTGCCACCCTAGCGGTGACCCTATCGTGGCAGCCCTAGGCGCCGAAACTAGTTGGCATAAAAACGACGCTTCTCAATCTTCAAGGCGCGAATTTTAGAATCCAGCGTCGATGGAGGCAGTCCTAGCTTGAGGGCCGCTCCGGATGGGCCCGAGACCCTACCTTTGCATTCGGCCAGCGCAGCTTCAATGAGGTCCCTTTCTTGGGAAACCATCGCTTGCGGGAGAGGCCGGCTCAGCCTTGTCTCTGGCACCCACCAGCTCTGGTCCACCGCGAAAGTTTCCGTATCACACAGAATGACGGAACGTTCGATCACATTCTGCAGCTCACGAATATTTCCCGGCCAGGCATAGGACTGCAACCGATCCAGACTTCTCCGGTCGACGCACTTGATCATCTTGCCTGTCTTAGTGGCGTAGCGGTCGATGAAATATGCAACCAGCAGCCGAATGTCCTCCTTCCTTTCCCGCAAGGGCGGCACCTCGAGCGGAAAAACATTGATCCGGTAGAACAGATCGCTGCGGAACGTGCCGGCTGCGACAGCAGCGGGCAAGTCACGGTGGGTAGCTGCAATCACGCGCACGTTGGCGCGGATGGTCTGATTGCCACCCACGCGTTGAAACTCTCGCTCTTGCAAGACCCGCAGCAGGGCAATCTGAGTCTCTGCCGGAAGCTCTCCGACTTCGTCCAAAAAGAGCGTGCCTCCCTCGGCCAGTTCAAAGCGGCCCAGGCGGCGCTGCAGGGCTCCTGTGAAGGCGCCCTTCTCGTGGCCAAACAATTCCGAGGCGATCAGGTCTCGCGGGATGGCCGCGCAATTGACACTGACGAAAGGCCCGTCGCAGCGATCGGAGCGCTTATGAATGGCCCGAGCAATCAGCTCCTTCCCCGTACCGGTTTCTCCCGTGATCAGCACGGTGGCGTCGGTTCGGGCGACCTTCGTAACCCGTGCCAGCACTGCCTTCAGACGCGGCGACGCTCCCACGATCTCTTCGAACATGGCCACGGCATCGATTTCTTCCCGCAGTCCCAGATTCTCCCGCTGTGCCAGCTCTTCTGATCCCTTGAGGCCTTCGATATCGATTCCCGTGCCGCACCAACGCACGATCCGCCCCTTGTCATCCCGCAACGGAAACAATTGGTGCAAAAACCAACGATATTCCCCCTGCTTGTTGCGGACGCGCGCTTCGGCCTCAACGGATATGCCGTGCGCGATTGCGTCCCGGTATGCCTGTACGAGCGCACCCAGATCCTCGGGATGAATGACTTTGGTGAGCTGCTCGGTCGGCGAAGCCTCCTCCATGGGTCCCAGGTATTCGCGGGCAGCGCGATTCACAAACGACAGCGTCGCATCCACTTCCAGGGTGAACATATGCTGTGGAACAACATCCATCACTTGCTCCACAAGGCGCACCTGTTCTTCACCAGGCGAATCGGCTGCGATCAACTGGTCCAGGGCCCGGACATCCAGGGCTGCAAGGGGTGCTTGCTCGTAGTGCGTCAATCCTTCTTCCAGCATTGTCGTCTCCTGCAATCGAAC
>JASHSL010000425.1 GCA_030040855.1 Terriglobales bacterium | reverse complement strand
CTCGACCGTGGGCGGGCTATGGGAGTTCGGTTTTCGCCACGATCCCGACAATCCATTCGAATCCGTCGCGATGCACATGATCGCGCAGAACGTGACCAACCGAAACTTCTTGCAGCGCTACGAACAGATTCGCAGATACATTGAGGAGTGGAAGGCCGACGGAGTGATCATCCACTTTGTGAAAAGCTGCCGCCTGTTCTCCGCGGGCCAGGGCGACATGCGCGACTACTTCGCCAAGCAGCTCGGCGTGCCGACGTTGTATATCGAGTCAGACCTTGAAGATCCCCGATATTTCGCCGAAGCCCAGACCAAGAACCGCATTGACGCCTTCTTCGAAGCTCTGGAGCATGCCAAAGCGACGGCTTCCGTCCGAGGGTAAGGAAAGGGTCATATGAGAATCGCGGCAGGAGTAGATGTCGGTTCGACGCAGACCAAAGCAGTCATTATGTCCGACAATGGAGGCGTGAAGGTGTTGGCGCGGGCACTGGTAGATACCGGCGCCAACGTGCAGCGAGCGGCCGAACGAGCCTTCGACACCTGTTGCCAGGAGGCCGGTGTTCACAGCGGCGACGTGGGATTCGTGGTTGGAACGGGATATGGCCGGTACAAGATTGCTTTCGGCAATACCCAGATGACCGAAATCACCTGCCACGCCAAGGGCGCCAGCTTTCTGTGCCCGGGGACTCGCACCGTGATTGATATGGGCGGGCAGGATTCGAAGGCGATCAGTGTCGGGGCCAACGGTGAGGTGCTGGACTTCGTGATGAATGACAAGTGCGCCGCCGGCACCGGCCGATTCCTGGCGAACTCAGCCGAGGTGATGGGCATCAGCCTAGATGAGGTGGGACCGCTTTCGCTCAAGGCTCAACATCCGGTCAAGATCGCGACCGTATGCACGGTCTTCGTCGAGTCGGACATCCTTTCCTACCTCGCGCAGGGCAAGACGGGAGAAGACATACTGGGCGGTGTACATATCGCCATTGCCAAGCGGACTCTGTCATTGGCGCGGCGGCTCAACATTGAACCGGAAATCACAATGACGGGCGGGGTCGCCCGCAATGTAGGCATGGTGCGGGCGCTCGAGCAGATCTTGGGACGCAAGATGTTGGTGAGTCCGGATGCACAATTTATCGGCGCGGCGGGCGCCGCGCTCTTTGCGCTGGAGAAACTCGACCAGAGTTTCGAGTCCGGCATTTGGAGGGGAGACCATGCCGTGTCTGGCGGGCATTGATTGTGGTACTAGCTTCACGAAAGCGGTTGTGCTTTCCGAGCGGCACGGCCAACCTCGCGTTATCGGTAAGGGGCGGACCCGCAGCGGTGTGAAGGTCGATGAAGCGGCCGGCACCGCGTTGCAAGAGGCCCTGGCACAAGCTGGTCTCGAACGGCGCCAGCTGGAATACGTTGCCGCCACGGGATTCGGTCGCTATGGTGTCAGCTTCCGCGACATTCAGGTAACGGAAATCACTACGGCTGCGCGGGGGGCGCACTTTGTTATCCCTGACACTAGCGCCATCCTCGACATTGGAGGACAGTGCACCCGCGCCATCGGCGTCACCGATACGGGCAGAGTCAGAGTCTTCAAGAGCAACGACAAGTGCGCTGCCGGCTCCGGCATGTTCATCCAGCGTGCGGCCAAGTATCTGGAGGTGAAGCTGGAGGACGTGGGTGAACTCTCTCTTAAGGCCACACACCCTCAGCCGATTTCCAGCGTCTGCGCGGTGCTCGCGGAAAGCGAAATCATCAACCATGTAAGCGCCGGGATCACTGTGCAAGACATTTTGCGCGGCATCCATGAATCCCTGGCCGACCGTGCCGGGGCGCTTCTCAATCGCGTGGAGATGAAAGATCAACTCACGCTGATCGGCGGGGTCGCCCGCCAAGCAGGCATCGCCAAAGCTCTGGAAGATCGGTTGAAGGTCAAGGTGAACATTCCGCAGGATTGTGATTTTATCTGTGCGCTAGGAGCAGCATTGCTTGGGCTGAAACGCCTGACCGGCAAGCGGTCGGTCGCGGAAACGGCTGCGAGAGAGTATGCGAATTGATGGCGCCTATGGCTATCGTTTAGTCGCGGTGGGCCAACCGCTGGAGCGGTTTGAACTTCCTCCGATGGAGCCCGCGCCAGACGAAGTTGTCGTAGAGGTTTTCGGCTGCGGCATCTGCCATACCGACGTTGGGTTCGCGATCGACGGGGTTCCCACCCGAAAACCACTGCCGCTCGTGCTGGGCCATGAGATCTGCGGACGCGTGGTCGACGCCGGAGACAACGTGCGAGCATGGCTCGGACGATTGGTCATTATTCCTGCAGTCATTCCGTGCGGAGACTGTCCTGCATGCCGGGCCCATCGGCCCACGATCTGCCGGAATCAATTTATGCCCGGCAACGATGGTGACGGAGGTTTCGCCACGAACGTTTGTGTTCCGGCGCGCGGGTTGTGCCCCGTGCCCGAACCGCTCCCAGCGGGACTGAGTGCAGATTTGCTTTCGGTCGTTGCCGATGCCGTCACTACGCCCTGGGAGGCAATCCGCCGAGCGGGCGTAGGGCCGGAAGATGTGGCGGTCTTCGTAGGCAGCGGTGGTGTTGGTGGATTTGGAGTGCAGATCGCTGCCGCGCTCGGGGCTGCAGTGATTGCCATCGATATCGATTCCGGCAAACTGGAATTAGCCGTGCAGCATGGAGCGGGTCTGGCCCTCAAATCCTCTTCGATGAACGAGAAAGATCTCAAGACTGCGGTGCGGAACTTCGCCAGGCAGAGCGGCCGCAAGAACATAGGCCTGAAGGTTTTCGAAACCAGTGGAACTCCTGCTGGACAACAGACCGCATTCGGGCTGCTCGATTTTGGCGGATACCTTGCCGTTGTCGGATTCACACCGAAGAAAGTCGAACTTCGCCTGTCGAACCTGATGGCGTTCGATGCCACGGCACGGGGCAACTGGGGATGTCCGCCGGATCAGTATCCAGACGCTCTCGAACTCGTTTTACGTGGCAAGGTAGCCATTGCACCCTACGTGGAATCCCATTCACTCGATGATGCGCCAGCAGTTTTTGACGCGGTAGCGAGACACTCCATAACACACCGCGCCATCCTCAAACGCGTCGCCAATGGCAACCAGGAGAAACCATGACAAACCACAATCTCGTTGAATCTCCGCCACGCGCGAACATTCTGCTGGAACGACGTCCGGTTATGTCGCGGGATCGCTCAGCGGTCGAGGGCCTGCACAATGTCTGGATCACCCTGAACAATCCCTCCGAACTGAACAGCTACACAACGGAGATGATTAAGGAGATTATCCTGGCCTTGCGCGAGGCCTCGAATGATCGTGCGGCGGTGGCGGTTGTCTTGACTGGCGCAGGGAACCGCTCCTTTTGCTCGGGAGGAAATACCCGGGAGTATGCCGAGGTCTACGCTGGCGCTCCCGGTGAATACCGCCAATACATGCGCCTATTCAATGACATGGTCACGTCCGTACTGCAATGCGACAAGCCGGTGATCTCCCGGGTCAACGGCATGCGCGTAGGCGGCGGGCAGGAAGTCGGCATGGCCTGCGATTTTTCGATCGCAAGCGACATGGCGGTTTTCAGCCAGGCCGGCCCCAAGCATGGCTCTGCCCCCGATGGCGGCAGCACGGATTTTCTTCCTTTGTACGTGGGCATTGAACACGCCATGATGAGCGGAACGCTGTGCGAGCCCTGGAGTGCCCACCGATTCTACTGGATGGGCGGACTTACTCAGATCGTTCCCGTCACGAAGGTGGATAGCAAGTTCGTTCCCAACCCGCTCGTCGTCACGGACCGCGTTCTCGACGATTACGGTCGCATCGTGATTGGCGAATTCAAAACCGGAGAGACGAAGAAACAGGCGCAGGATGTGCTCGCAAAAGCTCAGACTGACCTCAGCCTGCTCGACCAGGCCGTGGATCAGCTGTGCACCAAGCTCCTGTACACCATGCCCGATTGTCTGATCAAAACCATCGAAAGCCTACGCAAACACAAACTTGAGCACTGGGATCGCAACCGCGAAACCAACCGGGCGTGGCTCGCACTCAACATGATGACCGAAGCCAACGCTGGATTCCGCGCGTTTCATTACGGCGAAAAGAAGAACCGCGAAGTGGACTTCGTGCGATTGCGGCAACGGTTGGCGCAGGGTGCGCACTGGAGTGAGGAACTAGTCGAAGAGATAGCCCCCTGGGCCACCCAGCACGTCACAGAAGGAGCGGCTAAATGACGTTCGACAAGATCCGGCTGGAGTTCAGTCACAAGGAGAGCGTGGCGCGCATAACCCTGGCTTGTCCGAAGGCCAACATATTGGACCGTGCGATGATCCGCGAACTCGACGAGGCCGTGTCCCAGGCTGCGTCGCATCGGCTGAACGCGATCATCATCGGTGGCGATGGTCCGCACTTCAGCTTCGGTGCCAGCGTGTTAGAACATCTGCCCGCCCAGATTGCTGGCACTCTGCGCGCGCTCCACGGTCTGCTGAGGAGGCTCCATGAGGCTCCAACGCCTGTCATTGCGGCGGTTCGCGGCCAGTGCCTGGGGGGAGGATTTGAACTCGCGCTCGCCTGTGACTTGATCCTTGCCCACAGCTCTGCGCAGTTCGGCGTCCCGGAAATCAAGCTGGGCGTCTTCGCCCCGGCTGCCTCAGCTTTATTGCCGCTTCGTGTGGGGCAGGCCCTGGCAGCGCGGTGGTTGCTGACCGGGGCGGTAATCACAGCCGATGAGGCCGCCCGCACTGGACTTGTCACCCGGGTGACCGAGGATCTGGACGCGGAGATCGAGCGCTGGTTGGAATCGGACTTTCTGCCCCGCTCGTCTTCTTCCTTGCAGTTCGCATGCCGGGCGGCTCGCATGTCCTTACGTCGCGGCTTCGCGGAAGACCTGACGCAACTGGAGCACCTGTATTTGTCAGAGTTGATGACGACGCCCGATGCAGAGGAAGGTATTCGCGCTTTCCTGGAGAAGCGTGCTCCACAGTGGGGCAAAACAGCCGTTGTGACCCAAGGATGCGATGAACGAGGCTTCCGACATAAACGGTAAAGTCGCTGTGGTGACTGGAGGCTCCGGAGCAATCGGCCAAGCGATTGCACGTGCCCTCCTACGTGGGAGTGCTCAGGTGCTGCTGCTGGATGTGGCTCCGCCAAAAGATTCTGCGCTCTCATGGATCGAATGTGATGTGAGAGACGACTCATCCGTGGCACAGGCCATCAGCGAAGTTACCAGCAAACATGGAGGCGTTGACATCGCCGTACACGCTGCCGGGGTCTCACGCGATGCTGTTGTTTGGAAGCTTTCCGTCGAGGATTGGGACTTCGTCCAGAGTGTCAATCTTCGTGGAGCTTTCCTGCTGATCCGACATAGCTTGCCTCTGATGCGGGCGCGTTCGGGTGGCCGGATCGTGCTCATCGGCTCCATCAACGGTTCTCGGGGCAAGTTCGGCACATCGGCTTATTCCGCGAGCAAGGCCGGTCTGCTGGGTCTGGCAAAAACCGTCGCACGGGAAACAGGACGCTTTGGCGTCCTGATCAACGTGATCGAGCCGGGATGGGTGCGCACGCCGCTGACCGAATCGGTCTCGCAAACGATTCGCGACGCGGCCTTGGCAGAGAGCCTAGTTGGCACCTTCGTTGAGCCCGAAGATATCGGCCATGCAGTCACGTTTCTTTGTGGCCCTGGCGGAGGACATATTACCGGACAGGTTCTAAGGGTAGATGGTGGGCAATTCCTAGGCTGCAACTAGTTGTTTTCTGGAGGTAGTCATGGATTCCAATTCTCTTCGTTGCACGAGATGTGGACGTGTCGCGGCCGAGCAAGACAAGTTTTGCTCTGAGTGCGGGTTGTTCCTGCGTGATGCCGCTGTGGACCAGCGGCTGTTGCTCGCCATGGTCCACGAAAGGGAAGGGCGCAGCCAGGAGGCTCGCCGCGAACTCGAACGCTTGCTCATGGTGGAGCCCGATCACGTGCTCGCCAACCATTTGCTCGGCACCCTCCACTTTCATGATGGCTTGCTTGACCAGGCCGCGCGGTGCTACGAGAAGGCCGTGGCGGCAGCGCCCAGTTTCACTCTCGGACACTACGATCTGGGTGTCGCCTACTACCATCGCGGCGACATGCCGCGAGCCATGCGGGCCTTTCGCCGCTGTCTTGAAATTGACCCAAACTACAACGCTGCTCACTATCGCCTCGCCCTCGCCTTGTTCCACAACGGCCAGCTCGATGAAGCTCGTGAGCACTTTGAGCTTTCGTTAACGCTGACTCCCGAGTACCTGATGGCACATTACCATCTCGGCATCATTCATGAGCGGCAAGGTGAATATGAGGCGGCGGCACGCGAGTTCGAGCGCAGCCGGGAAGAATCCAGCGGTGATGTCAGCAGCCTGTATCACCTTGCTCTCGTTCGCGATGCGCAGGGCGATCACGTTGCCGCAGAACAGTTGCGACAGCGCGCTCGCGGCTTCTCGAAGGCACAACCGGTGGGCGCGAAATAGCTGGCAGAGGGCGGCCATGGACATTCCCGAAGAGAACAGTCTCGTCTACGACTGGGCGAAACAGGGCCCGCGCCACGCCCGATGGCCCGGTCACGTCATGCTTGACGATGAGACGCTGCGTGATGGCCTCCAGAGTCCTTCCGTAACCGATCCTCCAGTCGAAACCAAACTGCAGATTCTTCACCTCATGGAGAGTCTCGGCATTGAAACCGCCGATGTTGGCTTACCCGGTGCAGGAGAGCGTCAGCGAGAAGCCGTGTCGCAGCTGTGCAAGGAGATCGGGCAACATCGCATGCACATGCAGGCGAACTGTGCAGCGCGGACGATGCTAGCGGATATTCGTCCGATCGCCGAGGTCACTCAGCTCACGGGCGTTCCCATCGAAGCTTGCCTGTTCATTGGTTCCAGCCCTATTCGCCAGTACGCCGAAGAATGGGAACTCGACGACATCCTGCGCCATTCCCGCGAGGCCATCACGTTTGCCGTCCGCGAGGATCTTGACGTCATGTACGTCACCGAGGACACAGTGCGCTCTTCGCCGGACCAGCTCCGGATCCTGTTAAAGGCGGCGGTTGAAACTGGGGCTAAGCGGGTTTGTCTTTGTGACACGTGTGGTGCCGCGACTCCAGACGCGGTGTACAACCTCGTGACCTGGGTCGGAGCTTTGTTGGCTGAGATAAATTCTCCGAATGTCGGCATCGACTGGCACGGACATCGTGATCGCGGACTCGACTTGGCTAATACCATGGCTGCCATTGAGGCGGGAGCCAGCCGAGTGCACGGCACTGCTCTCGGAATCGGGGAACGTGTGGGGAACACTCCGATCGAACAGATTCTCGTAAATCTGAAGTTGCTCGGTATCCGAAATGACGATTTGACGCGATTGCCCGAGTACGTTCAACTCGTGTCCCAGGTCACGCGGGTTCCGATTCCAGTCAACACGCCGATCGTCGGCCACGATGCCTTCCGGACCGCCACGGGAGTGCACGCCGCGGCCGTTATCAAGGCTCAAAAGAAAGGGCATACATGGCTCGCTGACCGAATCTACTCCGGCGTCCCCGCGGGATGGATTGGCCGTTCGCAGAAAATTGAGATTGGCCCGATGTCAGGACACTCAAACGTGAAATACTATCTCTCTTCTCACGGCGTGCCCGTGACCCCAGAATT
>JASHSL010000424.1 GCA_030040855.1 Terriglobales bacterium | reverse complement strand
GACATGGGATTCGAGTGCGATCGTCACTTTGTCCCGGAAGCGGCGCTGCACCCTGGTGCTGACGGTACGCAGAAGCCAAGTCGCAGCAGCCGATACGGCGAGGCCAACCGCCGCCCCTTGCACCAGGCCGGACCGGTGTTCGAGAACACCTTTGCCGAGCAACATCAGCCAGAGCGCAAGGAGTGCATCGGGCAGCGCAGCGAGTTGCGACAACACGAACGCGGCAAGCATCAACCGCGGCTCATGACGATACCCGAGCTTGCACAGTCGCCACATCGACGAAAGCGCGGGAGGCAGTGGCTCGATCTTGTGATCCCGTTCAGGAGAGGACGTCATAGGTAGTACCCAGTTCTTCGTCGGGGATTTGGAAGCGCTGTGCCTGAAGATCGAACATCGTCCGATAGCGCCCGCCGAGCGACATCAGCTCGTCGTGCGTGCCAAGCTCGACAACGCGGCCGTGTTCGAGTACGCAGATACGATCGGCGTGGCGGACGGTCGAAAAACGGTGCGAGATCAGGATGGTCGTGCAATGCCGCGTGGAAGTTAGTAGCCGATCGAAGATTTCGGCTTCGCCGCGCACGTCGAGTTGGGCGGTTGGTTCGTCGAGCAACACAACGCCCGCGCCGAGTTGGACGGCCGCCAGCGCCCGGGCCAGAGCGATGCGTTGCCATTGTCCGCCCGACAGGTCGGTGCCGCCGGCGTATCCGCGGGCAAGCACCGTGCCCAATTCCGCCAGGTTCGCCGCGCTCGCCGACTCGAGCGCGGCACGCACAACCGCATCCGGCGCACCGGCGGGCGCTACGTTGTCACGCAGCGGCAGCTCAAAGCGGATGAAATCCTGGAACACGGCGGCGACACGGGAACGCCACGATGCAAGATCGATCTCGCGAAGGTCCACACCGTCGATCTCGATTGCGCCGGATTGCGGGTCGTACAACCGGCACAACAACTTTGCGATCGTCGTCTTGCCGGCGCCGTTTTGTCCCACGATGGCGAGCGACGAGCCGGCGGGAATCGTCAGATCGAAATGCTCCAAAACGGAAGCGCCCCTAGGGTACGCGAAGGTGACATCACGGAGGCGAATCTCCTGCGCAGGCGCTTTGTTCGCAGGGCGTGCGCCGGAGGTCAGCGCGCCAGCGGAGCGCATCGCGGGCTCGAGCCGAAGCACTGCGGCAACAGGAGCAGCCGCTCCGTCGAGCGCCCAACTGAATCCGCCGAACGCAATCATCGAAACTCCGATGCCGCTTTGCACATAGATGACGGCTGCGCCGAGACTGATGTGGCCGCTGGCAGCAGCGCTTGCCAATCGCCAAAACACCAAGACGTTCGCGGAGACGACCAAGAGCACGCTCCAGAGGAGGGGACGCTCCCGCAAACGCGTGGCTGCATATTGAAGCTCGTGCAAGCGAGTACGCTTGACGATGAAGCGGTCAATCGTCCAGCCGACAAGCCCAAAGAGACGAAGCTCCTTGCTCGCTGGCGGGTCCACCGCGAGCCGGTAGGCGTAGTCGGCATCGCGCTGTGCTCCGCGCACTTCCTCGGTATTGCGGTCAAACCAAATCGCGCTCTCGCGCAGCAGCCAGTGGGTAGCTAGCCACGCGCCTGTGAGCAGGATCGCCGCCCGCCACTCGTATCGGGCGAGGATCACGGCGCACGCCAAACCGCCGACCATCTCGACCATCCCGTTGGCGATGAAATCCATGGAGATGGAAAGGGGCGGTCCGGTCATTCCTAAGTCGAAGTCGCGCGCGACCGTCAGGTCAGTCGTAAGCTGCGGGTCCTCGAGATGCCCCATGCCCGGCGGCCGAACGCACGCCTCCGTCAGCCGGTCGTAGAGCCAGGCGGCAGTGCGGTCGCCCAGGTTCGAGCTGACGGCCAGATGCATCGGGCTAAGCATCTGCAGCAGCAAGAAGGTCACTCCCATGAAGGCAAGGGGGCGGGCGAGAGGTTGTGCGTGCTGCACGGCAGCGACGAGCACGCCCATCGCGATCGCAAACACCGCCGGCAGGATCCCTCTCAACAAAAGAGCCGCCCACCAGGCGGCGGCCAGGGCAGGATCCGCCTTCCCGAGTACTGCGAAGAACTTCCATTCTTTGCGCTCGGTCAGTCGGCGAAGCATGACGCCAATTTTGCCACAGAGTCGGCGCCCACACACGGTCCGGCAGGGTGACGCCCGCAGCGTCGGTTCGCAGATAACGACCTAGCTCTCTGCGACGGATCGTCGAAGCGGTTTCCCATCGACGCACTGGGATCATGGCTTCTAAATCCGGTGAGCGTCGTTCGAACATGGAGCCGCTGCTCAAACTCTCCCATGCACCTGAGTGACGCGTAGTCGCCCGTGACGAGGAATGGGAAGCCGCTCAGGCAATTGCATGTTGGCATTACACTTCGATCCGGTCATAATCAACTTATTTCGCGATACTGAGCTCTGCGATGATTCCTTTATCTCGATGTGCGCAGCGTACCACTGTATTCGTACTGATCTTCGCCTCGATGCAACTGCCGGCCTTGGCGAACGTCGACCCCAAGAAGGGGCGCGTTACCACCAATCCGACCAGCGGAAACAGTTATACGATTGAGCAAGAGGTGGCGTATGGGCGTCAGGCCATTCCGGAAATCGAGAAGGAGTTGCCGCTGTTGCCGGTCGATCATCCGGCTTCGAAATACATTGACAGCCTGGGGCACCGGCTGGCCGCGAAGGCTCCGGGCTATCAATTCCCGTACTCATTCCGAGTCGTAAGGCAGAAGGAGATCAACGCTTTTGCCTTGCCCGGCGGCCCGATCTACATCAACATCGGCACCATTCAGGCAGGCAGTGAGGCGGAAGTGGCCGGGGTCTTGGGGCACGAAATCGCCCACGTGGTGATGCGCCACTCCACACGCCAAGCATCCCGCCAGGCGAAGGCCTCGGTGCCACTGGCGATCCTGAGCGGCGTGCTGGGTGCAAGTGTCGGGGGATGGGCGGGATCGCTGGCGCAGATGGGCATCTCCATTGGGGCCGGCGGCGTGTTCACCAAATACTCGCGCGATGCCGAAACGGAAGCCGACATGGTGGGCGCGCAGATCATCTACGACGCCGGCTACGATCCCTACGCCATGGTGACCTTCTTTCAAAAGCTCAAGCAGCAGCAGGGCGGCGGGGGAGGCCCGAGTTTTCTGGCATCGCACCCGGATCCGGGGAATCGCGCTAAGAATGTAGCCAGCATTCTTTCCCGTTTTCCGGCTAAGAACTACCAGCAGGGCGACATCCCGGAATTTGTTGCGGCCAAAGATGCGCTGTCCAATCTTGGCCCGGCGGCGCCTGCGCAGACCTCAATCGAGGCGGCAGTCGCCTTGCATCGTTTGCCAACGAAAGAGCTCGCCAGCGATACTTTCACGAACTACGAGCATGGTGCGTTTCGCGTCTCCTACCCGAGTAACTGGCAGTTGCAGGGAGACCGAAACACCGCCCTGACGCTATATCCCCCGGGTGGCGCGTCGGCGGAAACGGTGGCATACGGAGCCATCCTCAGCGGGTTCACTCCCGGGGGCGGCGGCAACAACCTGGATGAAGGCACTCGTCAACTGCTGTCGTCGATTCAGGACACCAACCCAGGGTTGCGATCGATCGGGCAACCGGCCAACACCTCCGTCAATGGGCGACCGGCGAAAAGCTTGGAGTTGCAGGGAAACTCCTCGATCCAGGAGAACGGGCAGCCGATCCCGGAACGAATTCGGCTGGTAGCCCTGCGGGGGAAAGGCAATCTGATCCTGTACATGGTTTTCATCGCGCCCAAGGTCGACTTTGACGCGTTGCTTCCGGCCTTTGAGCGGATTACGCAGAGCTTTGTGCTGCGCGAGTGAGCTTTCGCTCGGCCGGGTTTTTCTCGATCAGCGGTACTGGTTGTCAAATTCAACACGCATGCAACTGTTGGCACTACCAAAAACCGAGGGTCCGCTTCATGGGTCGGATTTCGACCCTTCGTGGCATTGCACGAGCAGCGCGAGCTTCCGAAGAGCCATTTGCCAGCCAGCCTCGTTGTCCTCAAGCGACACGGCGGCAGGCAGCCCTTCGTGCGTGCCGACTACTTCGGTGCCACCAGCTTTATCGGCAAGCTCCATCGTGACTTTCATTTCGCCGCGCAACGCAGGGTCTGTCGTTTCAAATTCATCAATTTCCACGACACGCTCATTGGGCACGAGTTCGACGAAGCGACCGTTATACGTGTCGGTGTGTGCCGTTGTTTTGCCGACTGCGGTAGGTGCGTCGTAGGTGAGAGAAACTCGGAATTTACCCCCCACCCGAGCGTCGAAAGCATGGACGTGACATGTCATGCCGGTTGGTACCTTCCAGATTGCGATGGCGTTCGCGTCGATCAGCGCGCCATAGACTCTCTCGCGGGGCGCATGGATGAATTGTGTCACGCGAGTCGTCCTCATTGTCTCAAGATCATAACCCACGGAGGCTATTGGCGAGCACAGACTATGTCTCTGATTCTCACCTGCGTCTCTGAAACTCGTCCATGCCGATGGACTTCAAAATCTTTCCGCGGATTGAGGCAGATCCCAAATGGGGCCGCTCAGTCCAAATTTCTTGAAGATCTCTCGCGCTTCTGACAGCGTCCATTTGTGCCAATCTGGATCGAGGTGGTGGCCGTACCAGACGGCGGCTAAATCGTACACGCGCTGAATTGACTGCACGTCGCCGCGGGCGATGTTGTGGCGTTTCGCCCATATCTCGATTGCCGCCGGTGATTCAAAAATCAGTATGGTGGAGTCGGTGTAGATCACATTGTCCCAGGCGCGTGCCATGGGCACCGGAAAATGCACCAACCACTCTCCCTGTACACGTCCGTCATCGATATGTACGGTCACTGGATCACCATCTGCACCCAGCCTAGTATCAATAGAAATGCCATTTCCGCCGAGGAGAGCTGCAATACCGAGCGAGCACCATGCGCAATTACCCCACCAGAGCCGCTGGGCGTGCCGCACCACAAAACAGGTCGGCGCGGTTGAAAACGGATGCATGACCCAGACTTCCGGACAATGTGGATGCAAAACAACGCCGTGATAATCCTGTAACATCGAGAGTGTTTGCACAACTTCTTCTGCCTTGACGCCAAAGCTAGCTGAAAGGTCGTTGGCCGTAGGTGCGAAACCTTGATCCATGAGATTACGCATGATCACGTAATGAAGAGAGATTTTGTTGAGCGGCAAAACGGGCACGATAAGACCTCCTTTGGTTTCATTGGCAACAGCCGCGTCTCTTCGACGCAGCACGACTGCCATTTTCCTAATGGAAATGCGCAGAGGTCTTGCGTAATCTTGCGGATGGTCCAATTTCACCTGGTTTCGCCAAGCCTACGCAACCGCCGACGATGGGGCGGCGGCAGCGAGCACCGGAGGCTTGGCACCTCTGATCACGAGCCACAGCATGAGGGCGATCTCGCCGAAGAAGGCCGGTTGAAAGATGACAAAGACTTTGTGTTGATATTCTGGCGCCAGGATTGCCAGCAAGCTCAAGATCAACCAGCCCAGGCCGCCGATGGCGAGCCAAACGCCGAGGAAGCGCGGCAGAAAGCGCGACCGGTACACCAGCATCGCCAAGGGAAAAAGCCATGCACCCGCCAGGACAAGCGAGGCATCGATTTGATAGCTGTGCAGACGCAAGAACACCATGGCGAGCGCGTCCCGCTGAGGCTGGTCGAACACCAACAAGAAAGCGGCGCCGCGTGCCACCATCAGGGCGCCAAGGTCATTCACCGCGTTAACGAAGTAGATGACGGCCGGCATCACACCGCCGAGGATGACTACCAGCACAGCCTGATACCGATTCACGTCCTCAAACAACCGGTAGAAGGACAGCACCAAGAAAATCAGGATGACCCCTCCGACCAGTTCGGCAAGGATACCGACACGGAAGAGCCGCTCGTGCGCTGCGATGTTGCTGACGGTTGCGGCCGCGTTCCCCGATACGAAGAGCTTGCTCGGAATGTAGATCAGGAATAGTGGGCCGAGAGCCATGAGCAGCAGATACCAGAGGCCGGCGACTCTCCCCGGGTTGTAGGTTAAGCTCATATTGGCCTCCATGTTGAACAGGGCCTAGTGTAGACCAGCTCGAGATCGCCCGAAAGCTGCCCAAATGTTTCGACGAAAACAGTAGTCGTGATTGGGTGGTGAGGTGTGGCTCGCAGCGACTGGACCGAATTTGATTCCTAAGGAGAAGCAATGAAAAAACGCCAACTTGGAAAGAGCAATCTTGAAGTGTCGGCTATTGGGCTCGGCTGCATGGGGATGAGCTTTTCCTACGGCCCACCCAAGGACAAAAAGGAGATGACGGCTCTTCTTCATGCCGCCGTGGACCGCGGGATCACATTCTTTGATACGGCCGAAGTCTATGGCCCGTTTTTGAACGAAGAGCTTTTAGGCGACGCCCTCGCTCCGTTCCATGGCCAAGTGGTAATCGCCACCAAGTTCGGGTTCGACCTGAATCCCAATTTCGATCCTCGGGGCATTAAGGGTGCGCCGGGCCTGAATAGCCAGCCCGAACACATCAAGGACGCTGTCGAAGGCTCGCTCAAGCGGCTCAAGGTTGAGACCATCGACCTGCTTTATCAGCACCGGGTCGATCCGAACGTGCCGATCGAAGATGTCGCCGGTGCCGTTAAGGAACTGATTCAAGCAGGCAAGGTCAAGCACTTCGGCCTTTCCGAAGCCGGCGCGAAGACGATCCGGCGCGCGCACGCAGTCGAGCCGCTCACTGCCGTCCAAAGCGAATATTCGCTATGGACCAGAAGCCCGGAGAAAGAAGTAATACCTACCTTGGAGGCGCTTGGAATTGGTTTAGTGCCCTACAGCCCTCTCGGGAAAGGCTTCCTCACCGGCACAATCGAGGCCAATGCAAAGTTCAACAGCTCCGATTTCCGCAGCATTCTGCCTCGCTTTACTCCGGTCGCTCTCAAGGCGAATCAGGCCCTGATCGAACTGCTCGGCGGCATCGCGAAAAGGAAGAATGCGACTCTTGCTCAGATCGCACTCGCCTGGCTGCTCGCTCAAAAGCCGTGGATCGTTCCTATCCCAGGCACAACGAAATTAAACCGCCTCGACGAGAACATCGGAGCTGTGGCAATCGAGTTGACCCCCGATGACCTCCGCGATATCGATAGGGCCGCCTCCGCGATCAAGGTGGAAGGAGCTCGCTACCCGGAACGCTTGGAGAAGATGACCGGTCTCTAGCTGGTTCCGCGTGTTTTCCCCGACTTGGCGTACAGTTGTTTGCGGCTATTCCCGTGAACTAGGCTTCCGTCTTTGATGACGCCACCATGCGAATAATGTCACGATCCCTCCCCAAAGTCAGACCATTGAGAACAACAACGTCTGTGGCCAATGAAGGTCGAACATGATCAAATGACCTAGTCCCAACACGAACCGGGATCCACAAAGTAGCTCTCCCTTCATGAATGGCGTTAGTGGTGGGGCCCTGAAGGGACCTCTGGGGTCTTGACCCCAGTCAATGATTATTCAGAGAAGTCTCGGCTCGTGCTTGAAGCGGTGTTGACTTTACCACAAATGCTCAACGCTGGTTCCCGATAGGGAGCTCCTAAAAGCGTGCAGCCTAGTTCGATGGTTTCTTGTCCAACCCCAGCCAGAGTGTTGTTATCGCGGCGGTCCACCCCGACCGCGAGAACTTCCAGCAAGCGCACATTTTGGAGTGCTTGGCGCCCATGGGCATACGACCAGGGACTATATGCCCGAAAAGGTTCAACGGAGGGCGAGCAAAACAGCAATATATTGCCGCACTTTGTTGACTAATCCCGGATCCGCTTTGGAGTGGAATTTCGCTTTGCGCCCAGCCCAATCCAGGCTCTTCAACTGATCGACGAGAACAGCACCCTCTATCTCATCAACGGTCACCGGCAGTGCAAAGGGGTAAGATTTGCGCTTACTGGTTAACGGACAAACTACGGCCAGGCCACTGGCACGGTTGTACCGCTGATCGGTCACTACCAAGGCGGGCCTTCTCTTGGCCTGTTCGCGACCAACTTGCGGATCGAAATCCATCATCACGATATCACCCGTCTCCGGAACGTAAGGAATTACCATTCAACAACTTCCTTGCCCACTTCTCTGCCGGTCGAGATCTCGGCGTAGCGGTTCTCGGGAGTGATCTGGGAAATCAGCTGCGCGAGCGTAGGTATCTTGGTTAGCCGTCGCATTTCGATGTGTCCATCCGCGGAGGCTTCGATTTCCAGTGAATCGCCCTCTTTCAGCCTGGCGTCTTTAGCCACGGGTTTTGGTATGCGAACGGCGAGGCTATTGCCCCATTTGACCATCTGCACCTTCATAAATGATACTCCTCCAAACGATACACAGTATATTCAAATGTAGCTACACTGTCTAGACATCAGATGGACACAAGAGATCTCGTCGTCCCTCGGCGGTTTGGTCCCCCGCCTCCTGCTCGATCGCTTTCATGATCCGCGTCAACACTCGCGCTCCATCGTTCAGCAACCCACTGTCGGTCGAAGAATGCACATTCGTCCTTACTACGGTCGTGTCCACCCGCATTTTCCGCCCCTGAACCAGCCCGTGCTCTTGGGCCAGAGCCACAATGCGAACATGGCGCAGCTTGATCACTCCTGGTGCTCCTTCCTATGGGCTGAAGTTAGTCGCTGTTAGAATCACGTTGTAGCACGCAGTGACCTCATCTCATCTGCGAAAGTTCTGCACAAGAGTGCCTACTTTTGCACCGTGAAGTAACTAGACTCACTGGAAGTGTCTGCCGCCACGGAATCATTGCCGTCAAAGCTGCGATCAGTGAGGCAGCCCTACCTTGGCGACCAGTTCTGCGAAGCGCGCATCCCCTCTGAGGCTGTCGAATTTCGGATCAACGGCCAACACGGCCATATACCAGGACCTAGCCTCGTACGCTCTATTCAGGGCGGCGAAGGCGCGATTGTTGTCGCCCAGACCGGCGTAAACCATGGCGTAGAAGTACGGGCTGATCCATCTTTGGCTCGCGAATGCATCGAGCTGCGCCAGCATCTCCTGAGCCTGTTTGCGGTTCCCCATGCGAGCACTGGCCCAGCCCAGTGTGGCAACCGCCTCAGCGAAGCGCGGTTCCTGCTGGAGGGCCCGGTTAAAGGCATCGATCGCTCTGTCGAGCTGTCCTTCCTGGGCATAGCTCCACCCCAACACGTCTTCGGCGACAGGAACGATCCCGTGACCCGGAAAGAGGTCAATCGTAGTTTGTTCCTGCTTGATGGCCTCATTGTAGCGATGTGCGTAATAGTCGGCTTGGGCAAGCAGGTGATTGGCTTCGGCGGACATCGGATCGAGCTTCAAATCCATGGCAGTTTGGGCGATTCCTTCGTCCGGACGTTTCAGGTCGACCAGACACCATCCGTACATGCCGTGAATCTCAGCGTCGTTCGGGTCAAGTTCAGTGGCGTGCTGAAATTGTTGCAAGGCCCTGGGCTGATCGTAGTCAAAAAAGTGAGCCGCATAAGCCAGCCAGCCCTCCGCATCGCCTAGGCTCGGATCGAGCTCCAGCGCCTTGTAGGCTGCGGCCTCGGCTTTCGGCATCACTTCTCGGGGAGGAGCATACCAATCTTCGACGATGCTGTAGTTGTAGGCAATCCCCGTATAAGCGAGAGCGTAGTTGGGATCAAGCGTGACTGCCTGCTGCAGGTAGCTGATTCCTTTGGCAAGACTCTCGGGCGTGAACAGCTTGCTGTAGTAAAGACCCTTCAGGTACAGGTCGTAGGCAGTGGTATTCTCGGTGGAATGAGCGAGCAGGCGTCCTTTCTGCTCGCCAGTCAACCGGAAGCGCAAGGCGTGAACAATTTGCTGGGAGAGATTGTCCTCCAAGGCGAAAATATCCGCCATTTTCTCCCGGTAGTGTCCGCCCCAGAGCTCGGTGTCGTCACGAGCATTCACGAGATTCGCATTGATCACGAGCAGTTCACCGACTTTGGTGACTCGTCCTTCGAGAACGCTGGAAACGTTGAGCTCCCGCCCCACTTGCCGCGCATCGACATTTCGGCCTTTGTACCTGTACACCGAGTCGGAAGCCATAACCCTCAAATCTTGCAACTGCGAGAGGCTGGCGGTTACGGTTCCGGCAATGCCGTCTCCCAGATACTCAAGGTTAGGGTCCCCGCTGGCATTGGTAAACGGAATCACAGCAATCGAGCGAATTTCCTCCCCACTACCGCCGGTCGTCAGCTTTTGACGCAGTCCGGCAATATTGAATACAAAAAGAGAAACCAGGATGACGACGGCCAGCGCTACGATCGCTCCCGCCCACAGGAGAGGTCGACTGCTGCGTGCCGACGGGGCCGGGGGCATCGCGCCGGATTCGCGTTGCCGCTTCAGCCGTTGCAGGTCCGCCCGCATGTCGGCGGCAGTCTGGTAACGTAGGTTGCGGTCTTTCTCCAGAGCTTTCGCAATGATTTCCTCCATTTGCGGCGGTAGTACCGGATTGAGGCGAAGGGGTGGAATCGGTGCACGCTCTAGAATTGCATTGAAAATGACCGCCGAACTTTCTCCCGGAAAGGGAAACGTACCGGTCGCCATCTCGTAGATCACGGCGCCGAAGGAAAACAAATCCGTACGCGCGTCCAATTCCATGGCCCGCGCCTGCTCGGGCGACATGTAAGAAACAGTTCCCACCGCCATTCCCGGACTGGTCAGTTGCTGCTCGTCACTCGTGCGTGTCAGGGTGTTGCCGGAAGGGGAAGAACTGCCCACAGAGGTCACCTTTGCCAAGCCGAAATCGAGAATTTTGGCGCGCCCACGCTTGGTCACAAAGATGTTCGCGGGCTTAACGTCACGATGGACGATGCGTTCTTGATGGGCGGCATCAAGCCCATCGGCGATATCGATTGCCAGCGATAGAATAAGGTCGGTTTCGAGCGGACGGCCCGCAATCCGCTGTTTCAGCGTCATCCCTTCGAGAAATTCCATGGCGATGAATGCCTGACCACATTGATCCTCGATCTCGTAGATGGTGCAGATGTTTGGGTGGTTGAGAGCAGAGGCGGCTTTGGCTTCGCGTTGGAACCGGCTGAGAGCCTGCGGGTCTTTGGCTACGTCATCGGGCAAAAACTTCAGAGCAACAAAGCGACTGAGCTTGACATCTTCGGCTTTATAAACCACTCCCATGCCCCCGCCGCCAAGCTTCTCGACGATTCGGTAGTGCGAAATGGTCTGGCCGATCATGGGCGGAACTCCGGATGCAATGTTAGGGTTGTGAAGAAAGCGAAGTCAATCAGGGGTTGAGTATCAGTAAGCGACCCGGGGAGCTCTGCCGGCTACACCTCGGACGCATTGCAACGAGTTTGTTGGATGCGCCGGTCCCTCGCGACTATCCACACACATACCACACCACGTAAAGCAGCGCAGGACAGATAGTAGGATGCACCCTGCAAAGTCCTCGATTGAGGTCTTCTATAATCATGGTGTCGTGTCAACCCCTTCGTCCCAACCTGCTGGCTCTCAGCCCACGCGTGGCTTCCGTATGCAGGCCGAGCAATTCTGGCGAAGAGTGACGAACGGCCTCGAGCTGAACCAGCTGTGGAATCAATTTCAGGTGGATGCGCGATCGAGCTATCGCCTGTATTCCAAAGATATCGACGCGAGTCGGACGGAAGGCATTTCGAAGCGCAAGCACTGGTGGAACGTTGCCAAGCAATTGTTCTGGGCGATCTTGGAAAAGCTATCACCGGCGCGGCGAGTAGTTCTGCTGGTGGCGCTGCTGCTCATCATCCTGAATCCCGAGCTATCGTGGACAAATAAAGAAGGAACGCACCTCATCGGCTTCGATCTGCGTTTGTGGGGCGGGCTGCTGATGTTCTTGCTGCTGGTGCTTGAGGTGGCAGACCGGGTCATCATGAAGCGCGATCTCGAGATTGCGCGCGAGATCCAGATGTGGTTGTTGCCGCTGAGTCCCCCAGCGGTGTCGGGATTGGAGATTGCGTTTGCCACACGCCCGGCAAACACGATGGCGGGCGATTACTACGACGTTTTTGCCAGGGCTGGGGCGGAGGGTGACAATCAGCATTACCTGCTGGTAGTGGCGGATGTGGCAGGTAAGAGCATTCCTGCGGCACTGCTCATGGCTACCTTCCAAGCCAGTTTGAAAACGCTCTCTACCACGCCGATGTGTCTGGGACGGCTGATGGAGCGACTGAATCACTACATGTGCGCCAGCAGCCAGAGTGGATTACGGTTTACGACCGCGTTCCTGGGGGAGTACGATCCGGCGGGGCGGACCGTGACCTATATTAATGCGGGACACAACCCTCCTATCCTCAGGCGAGCATTAGGCGCGATCGAAAGGCTGGGGGTGGGCGGCCTACCCTTGGGCATTCAGGAGGGCAGCTCTTACCAGACAGCAGCGGTCGCTCTCGAGAGCGGGGACTGGCTGGTCATTTTTACCGACGGGCTGGTTGAGGCAGTGAATGAACGGGATGAGGAGTTTGGGGAAGGTCGTCTCATCAACATCCTCCATGGCGGCGCCGCGACTTCCCCCAGCAAACTTCTGAGCCGGATTATGGTAGAGGTAGACCTCTATGTCGGGAGCGCGCCTCAGCATGACGACATTACCTGCATGCTGGTGAAAGCGGCGTAGGCTATTCAAAACTACCGCGGGAAAGCTTCGAGTAACTTCTACGCCCCTTTGCGTGACAGTTCGCGCTGCACCTCTAGCCGAGATTCCTTCTACGTACCGCCACTGCTGCGGAACTGGATAATTTTTCGCCGGTCGCGTTTGGATGGCCGGCTCGGCGGTGCCGGATTGAAATCCACCCTCGCCTTCCGCTCCTTTGCCATCTGAATCCGCAATTCGCGGCTCGACTCCGTCTCGCGGTACAGTGTCTGCGCCACGGACGCCGGGCCGCGCACATCACTGAGAAGCAGTACTTCCACTTCAAAATCTCCACCCTCGGTCCTGATCTGTAAGAGGTTACCAACGCGAACCTCGCGCGCAGGCTTGACGGCTTGCCGGTTGCATTGAACTCTACCGAGTGCACAGGCTCGCGCCGCCAGGGCGCGTGTCTTAAAAAATCTCGCAGCCCACAGCCACTTGTCCATGCGATGGCCAGCCATGATTTATCTTAAAATATCGCGGCCGAAGTGCCCGTTGCGACCGGCACGTTGCCGAAAATGCCCGAACTACCAGATATTGCCGCCTACATCCGTGCGCTCGAACCACGGATTGTGGCACAACCAATCGAGCATATACGCTTGGCCAGCCCTTTTCTGCTTCACACCGTACAACCACCTCTTACGGATGCTGAAGGACGCATGGTGCGCCAACTGCGGCGCATCGGCAAGCGAATCGCGATTGGATTAGAAGGTGATCTCTGGCTGGTGCTGCACTTGATGATCGCCGGACGCTTGCATTGGCGACCGCCAGGAGCAAAGCTGGCGGGGCGGCGGACCCTGGCAGCGTTCGACTTTCCCCATGGCTCTCTCCTGCTCACGGAAGCGGGCACAAAGCATCGCGCATCGCTCTATGTGGTCGGAGGCGAAGAGGAATTGCAGTCCGTGGATCCTGGTGGACTCGAGGTGTTCACCAGCACGATGGAATCGTTTCGCCACTCCTTAGCAGCCGAAAACCGCACCCTCAAGAGGGCTCTCACCGACCCCCGCGTCGTCAGCGGCATTGGCAACGCATATTCGGACGAGATCTTGCATGCTGCCCAGTTGTCTCCCATCGCGCTAACGCAAAAGCTGAAACCAGAGGAATGGGAGCGGTTGTTCGCGGCGACCCGCAGCACTCTCAAGCACTGGATCGACCTTCTGTGCAGCGCAGCAGAGAGAGGATTTCCGGAAGAGGTGACCGCATTCCGCCAGGGTATGGCGGTTCACGGGCGCTATGGGCAATCGTGCCCGCGGTGTGGCGAAACGATTCAGCGAATTCGCTACGCTGACAATGAAACTAATTATTGTGCTCGCTGTCAGACCGGCGGAAAAATTCTCGCGGACCGAGGTTTATCCCGGTTGTTGGGATCGGATTGGCCGCGGACTCTAGATGAACTCGAGGCTCTCAAGCGACGCTAGCAATCTCCGGCGGATTGTTCATGAAGCTGTAATCGGATCGATCCGTCGGTGCGCCGAGGAAATCCAGGCCCCACTGCCGCACCGCACTGGTTTATGTCGAGTGGGATGTGGGACCTCGCAATAGAGAGGCCACAGACTGAAGCTGCCTAATCCTAGGTTCTGCGAGTGTGCCCTGATTTTATGAAGGTTCCCTCTCGGAGCTCGGTGAAGGCTTGCTGCAGCTGCTCTTGCGTATTCATCACGATCGGGCCATACCAGGCCACCGGCTCCTCAAGAGGTTTGCCGGAGATGAGCAGGAATCGGATTCCTTCGTCCCCTGCCTGAACCGTGACTTCGTCTCCGCGGTCAAAGAGGACCAGAGAACGATTGCCAGCTTCGACCGGCGGATTTGTATCCATCCATTGGATAGCTTCGGTTGGTACGGAGAGCGGGCCGGAAGCATTGCAGAATTTCCCGCCTCCCCCGAAAACATAGGCAAACGCGTGACGAACGGTCTCGACCGGAAGTGTCTTCCTCTTGCCTGGGGAAATGGACACGTCGAGATAAATCGGATCGGCAGCAACTCCTTGCACCGGTCCCGTCTTTCCCCAGAACTTCCCGCAGACGACTCTCACGTGAGTTCCGTCGTCCTCCCTGACCTCAGGTATCTCTTCCGCTTTAACCTCCTGATAGCGAGGGGCTGTCATTTTGAGCGAGGAGGGAAGATTGCCCCACAATTGGAAGCCGTGCATCCGCCCCACCTGATCACCTTTCGGCATCTCCTGATGAATGATGCCACTTCCGGCCGTCATCCATTGCACGTCGCCGACGCCGATCGTTCCGCTGTTTCCCAAGCTGTCGCCATGCGCCACAGTTCCCGCGAGCACGTAGGTGATGGTCTCAATTCCGCGGTGGGGATGCCAAGGGAATCCCGCCAAATAGTCCTCGGGGATGTCGTTGCGAAAATCGTCGAGCAGGAGAAATGGATCAAACTCTTTGGTATTGCCGAAACCAAACGCTCGGCGGAGACGCACGCCTGCGCCTTCGAGCGTCGGCTTAGCCTGAATGACTCGCTTCACCGGTCGGATGGACATAGCTGAGCTCCCTTGTCTCGATGACAATACCGCTTGGATCGTCCCGAAAGTTCCAACTATAATACCTTGACATCAAGCTGGAAAACGGTTTGCCTAGGCGCTTGGCCTTGGCTGTCAGAAGCATGAAAACGGATCTGAACTCGCTGCTGATCTTGCCGGTTTAACCGGCGCACGGAGGCCGCATGAAATCGAATCATCCTGGCATCGATCCCGCAGCGACACCGAGTGGCACTGGTTGCGTCGAATGTCTGGCCGCGAATGGATGGTGGTTGCACTTGCGACGTTGCGCCCAATGTGGGCACATTGGCTGTTGTGACAGCTCGCCCCATCAGCACGCGACGAAGCATTTTCATGCCACCGGCCATCCCGTTGCGGCAAGCTATGAACCCGGCGAAAACTGGTTCTGGAATTATGAGACTCAGGAGATGATCCGTGGGCCCAAGCTGGCCCCGCCGCGCTGGCATCCAGAGGACCAACCAGTACCCGGACCGGCCGGTAAGGTTCCGCACGACTGGCAGTCGCGCCTGCACTGAGCGAATCTGCCGAATATCTTTCCCAACCCAGGCTGGGTCGGAGCCACATTCCAGCCCACATTTCCATTTAGAAGTCGGAATACATGATTGCTGCACCGGAATAGCCGGGATGCCCGTCGGCCTCCTGCGGACCCCGAATAAAGACTACCGCTGGAAAGTGCCGTGCTGCCGCAGCCTGCCGGAGGAGATTGAGATCTTATTGATGGTTCGCTTGATCGCTGCTGCCGACCATGGTGACACGGAGGCTTGTGGTGCTGGTTCGCGGTTAAGGCAAAATGGTCAAAAGGGCCGAGATCGTCGTAAACCACGATGTTCCGCTAAACCCCAGCCCTTTGCTGAAAAAGGCATGGTCTATATCAAACGGTTTAGGCGCTCGATTCTCCTGGCTGGCAAACTAAAAATCATCCATGCGCCGACTCGCGGAATCAATACCAACAAGCAGCTTCTTCTTCGAGGTGCCTGCATGCAACTCAAGCCTTTCCTGCTTGATGCCTGGCTCGACCAATACGAACACGACATAGAATTCAACCTCGCTGCAAGCACCGGACCGACCTGGACGGTAAACGACATCCTCGCCCTCGCCGACGAGGAAACGCGTCACCGCTTCCTGAACCACAACCTGGTCTACAGCCGCCCCGCCGGCGCCGACAGTCTGCGTGAGGCGATCGCTCAAATGCAGCGTGTCCCGGTAGAGGCCGTCCAGATCGTGACCGGCGCCTCCGAGGCGCTGGTGGCCCTGATGTGGCTGGCCGCCGAGCCCGGCGCGAACGTAATCCTACCGCTGCCTGGCTTCACGACCTTCTCGGCGCTCCCGGAATCTCTTGGCCTGGAAACCCGCTTCTATCGCGTGCGCCGCGAGAACGGCTTCCGCATCGACCCGGACGAGATCAAGCGGCTCGCCGACTCGAAGACCAAGCTCATCCTGGTGAACAGCCCGCACAACCCCACGGGCACGACCATCGGCGATGGCGAAATGGAAGCCCTGCACAACTTCACCGCCGAGCGCGGAATCCAGTTGGTGAGTGACGAGGTCTACCATCCCATCTACCACGGAAGGCAAACGAAATCGGCGGCGCGCCTGCCGCACGCCACCGTGATCGCCGACCTGTCGAAGGCATTTTCGATTGCCGGCGTGCGCACAGGATGGATGATCGAACACGACGCCCGGCGCCGCCAGCAATACTGGACCGCCCGCGCCTACTTCTCGATCTCGAACACCACCACCGGAGAGATTCTTTCGGAAATCGCAATCCGCAAACGTGACGTCGTGCTCGGCAGGACCCAGGAAGCCTCCACCCGAAACCTCCAGCTCCTCGAGCGCTTCATGGCGGACCATGGCGACGTACTCGGCTGGATTCGGCCGCAAGGCGGCATGACCGCGTTCCCCTGGCTGGTGAGCGGAGAGAACGACCGCCCGTTCTGCCAGGCTGCCACCGGGCGTGGAATCCTGCTGGCTCCCGGCGATTGCTTCGATACACCCTCGCATTTCCGCCTGGGCTTTGCCGCCGCCGGAGACAAGTTCCCGAGGGCACTCGACCGATTCGGAGCATTCCTAAAGAGCTGGTCGGCGAAGATGGTCCCAGCCTGACGGGTACCGGCTGCGCCGCCCCAGGCCACGCGGCTTGTGGCGAAAAACTGTCGGAAGCCGATCTAGCGCACGTATGCTCGGCGTCCAGATACGACGGCAGCGCCAAGCGATCTCGAATACGTGGCGTCAAGATTCTTTTCCCTCTACAATCCTCTGCATGCAGATAGAGGCGAAGAGAATCGCCAAGAGCGATGGAACTCACGTATTCCTGGTGCTTTGGAAGGCTTACAGGGCACTGCGGGCCGACGCCGAAGCAAGCATAAAACGAATCAACCTTTGCGATTCCGACTTCCGCGTCCTCGAGGCGCTGCTGCACAACGGGCCCCTGCCGGTAAATATCATTGGGCAGATCGTAGACCTCACGACCGGCTCCATAACGACCGCCGTCGACAGGCTTGAAAGCAAGGGGCTCGTGGTTCGCAAGCACCATCCTACTGACCGTAGGATTCGGATTGTCCAATTGACAACCAAGGGCCATCAGTTGATCGAGAAGGCCTTTGCCCAGCACAAAACCGACATGGAGAAGGCGGTTTCAAACCTTTCCCGCGCCCAGAGGGGGATACTGGTTGATCTCTTAAAACGTCTTGGCGACCGGGACGGACTCGCCCGAATCTAGTCCCGATGGTCCAGCTTTAACGCAATCCCTCATACGCCGGCTGGCGTGCTCACCTCGGTTTTCCAGATCATAAGTGCCGTCTCCGCAAAAAGGCGATTGTTCCAAATTCGGAATTCATCATTCCACACCTGACATCTAGTCATCCCGTAGGCGCGGGTTTATATTCCTCGGGCCTTGACGTCAAGGGGAATAAACACAATGACTGCGAACAGCGGGCCGTGGCAGAGGTGCTGGCGGCCTACAATCAAGCGTTAAACGCGCCTGATACGAATGCCGCGATGGTGCTGTACGACGAGGACGGTGTTTTCATGCCACTCTACGGTGTCTGTGCAATCGGCCCCGACTGAGGTGCGCAAAGCGTAGGACGCTGTTTTAAGACCATTCGACTGACGGTGAAATTCAAGGTTGCTGATATTTTCTGGGCTCCAGGATCTCGCTCAGGTAATCATGAGTACCAGGGATTCGCTCGAGATGCGGGTAACGGACGCCCCCCGCATATTGAATTTCGCGGGATTCGACGGAGTCGAAGTTGCGAATAACCAGGGTTATCTTGCCGTTTGGGGGATGCGCGATCGATTCGTTCAGCAACTCGGCGGAGTAAACGCGGCCATCCACCGCCAGAATCGTCATGTCGGGTCCAAGCCCCGCCGCGTAGGCTGGCGTCCCGGATAAGACGTCAAAGATCGTACCGTCCTTCTTCACCATCATCCCGATTGAATACGCTCCGTAATAGCTGACTGGAAGAAGGGTGGAATAAAAAGGTTCGTTGTTGGGCGTAGCGTCGTACACCAGTCGCCAGCCGGCAGCCTCAAGACCCTCGGTCGGCGGCTCTCTGTTTACCTGATAAATTCGCGTTTCGAAAAATGTATGCCAGTCGTACGGGCAAATCGCGGAGAGGGCGGCCTCAACGTCCTCTCGTGTATAGGGAACAACGATCGGCTCCGTGTCGCGCTGGCCGAAGAAGGTGCGCAAGAAATCGTCGAGCGTGCGGTGGTCCTGCGATTGTTCGCGGATGATGGTATCGGCGCGCAACCATAGCAGAGCACCTTCGTCGTAGTAGTCCTGTCCGCGGCGCAGCGAAGACCATCCAACGTCAAACGCACGCAAAACCCAGTCTTCGGTGGCTGTGTCCACCAGAGGAGTGAAAGCACGCCCTGGCTCGATCGCAAAATCCGCAGCCGTTCGCCCCAGATAATCACGCATGTAGGCGGCGTCATTGAAACCGGCACGAGTGGCAAGGAGCATGCCAATGTACTGGTTCAGACCCTCATATACCCAGAGTAGCGTAGCTCGCTCCGGCCCCTGATAGTTGGGCTTCGAGTAGAGTTCCGCCGGACGCCGGTACTTGCCGTCCCAAGAGTGCGATTGCTCATGGGCGAGAAGCGGCCAGCCGAATTTTTCCAGTTGGCTTCTTTGGGAAAGTCCGGCGTCGCCGATTGCGTTGTAAGGCGAATCCTCGTGTTCCAGTCCGTCGAACGGCCGGGCTTCACTTTGCGACACCAGAAGGTGCAGAGTTTGCCAGTGCCGGAAGCCAAACATCGCCCGATCCTGGTTGACCAGGTTTTGAAACAACGAGAATGCCTGTGCATCATCCGCCTTGTCGACTGCGGCCTGGCTATCTCCGGTGATGTCGAGCTCCGCCGGCCAGTCCGACGCTAGCGGAACCGCGCGGAAGAACTCGCCGGCCAGCACCGGCGAATCGATCAACCGTTCGAGCGAAACCGGAGCAAAACTCACGCGCGAGCCGCTCTGGCTGGTCACCCGCAACGCACTCCCCTGTTTCCAGTTTGGAGGGAGAAGAATCGAGGGCTCGATCATCAGCTGCTGTTTGTCGACGTTTGGCGGATACAGCACTACGGTATTCCATGCCAGCAGGAGTTGATGATCCGAAATCGTGTTTTCCAGCAAGGTATCGAAGTCGACGGTTATCCGATCCGCACCGGGCGGGACTTCCACGCGAATGGTGTAGATGTCATCGGGATCTCTTATCCAAGGCAAGGTGAGGTTTCCCGCATGGATTCGGATTACCGCCAACTGTTGAATCGGGCCGGTCGGTCCGTGCTCGCCTGGAATCCAACGCGGGTATGCCAGTGCCAGAGGGCCAGGCCGCACCTGAATCTCCTCGTGCACAAAAGCGATTCGTCGCGCAGCTTGGGTTTCGTCGACGACTAGCGTCATGGCAGGAGCCGATGGGTTCTGTGCTGGCGCCGCAGCTGCAACCGCCGTCGTCGCAACCAGCGCCAACAGAAGACATTTCGGCGAGAGCAGACTGGTCATGGATTTCCTCCCAAGGTCAGATCGGGTCGCGGCTGTCCGTGCGCAAGCGCTCGAGCGCGCGTGCTTTTACGCTGCAGGCCGCGGCCTGCGCTGGCTGAACCTTGCCGAATCCAAATCCACCGCATCCAAGTTTCGTGCCGGCGGGCCATTATATATGCCCGAGGAGGAAGGTTAGACCGCTTGGGCGCGTCTTCGAGGATCGCCCAGCGCACACTGAGTTTGAGCCTTTCACCCGGCTCCAACTTCACCAGTAACAGTTTGCCAGGGAATCCTGGGAAAGCGGTAAACTCGGGAAGACAAGACAGGAGACTTTTGGTCCGCTCCGACCCAAGCTCCTCGATTGCCGATTGGTGGCGGTCAGGAAGAACTCGACTTTGAAACTTAGGGTTCCACGCGAATCAGCCCCATCATTCCTCCATCTTCATGTTCTAAAAGATGGCAGTGGTAGACAAACTCGCCCACCGTATTCGGATCACGAAAATCCATCCGCAGTCTGACGCGGGGATAGGCAAGAGCCCTGCCATCATAGTAAGGGACGTTGACGGTATGGCGAAGAAACGGCTCGTTTACAGGCCTGCCGCGGTAATCAAGCAGCATGAAATGCAGCTGATGAATATGGAACGCATGCAGTTCATTGGACCGGTTCTCGATGATCCAGTCCTCGACCGTTTCCTGCTTGGCAATCATGTTCGGGACTCCTGATTTGGGATCGAACGGTGCAGGCGTTTGGCCCTCTACGGTGACGTAAAATTCCTCGCCCATGCCCAGGAGTTCCTGTCTACGTTTGCCAAACAAAATGAGGGTCGACCATGACGGCGCCGATGGATAGCCGCAGGCTCGGCCTATCGTGGGCGATTATGATTGGGTCACGATTGCGGCCGGTTTCGAGTCCGGTTCACTTCTCCGGCGTCGGCCAGTCCCTAAGCAGCGCTGGCTGACCGTTTCGAACCACCGTCGAATAAACCTGGCCGAAACCCTTATGGTTGGTAGTGCTGTAGTTGAGCACCAACAGGGGACCCAGCCCGAAATTCATGTCGTGAATCGACTCAATCGCCGCGATGAATTTTTCCCGCGTCAAGTCTTCTCCGGCCCGCTTCAAACCCTCGACCATCACCATCGCGTCCACGAAGCCTTCAAAGCTCACAAAGCTTAGGGGTGTCGCGGGATAGTATTTCTCTAGAGTTTTACGGTAAAGAGCAACCGTCGGATAGTCGATGTGATCATAGGGAGGAACCACCTGGGTGATGATCGTTCCGTCAGCATCGGCTCCCGCCTCCTTGATGAACTCTTCGGTCCCCACGAACGATACGGTCAGAAACTGCGGTCGCCAGCCGGAGGCATGCGCCTTCTTTACAATGGTCGCTACGGGAGCATAGGGCCCCACGACCACCACGGCTTGCGGACGCGCCGCCATGACTGCTTTCAGTCCGGAGTCGACATCCAGCGTATTGCGCTCAAACGTACCCACTGCCTCGGGAGCGGAGTTGTGCTTTTGCAGTGCCAACTTCACGCCTTCAAGCACCGTCTTGCCAAAAGCGTCATCTTGGTAAATCACGCCGACTTTGTGGAATTCTGCATCCCAAAGTTTGTCCACCTGCTCGTGGGTCTCGTCATAATAGGAAGCTCGAACATTGATGATGTAGTGCTTGATGGGTTCGTAGAGCATTTGCGCGCCGGTGAAAAGGCCGACCACCGGAATCTTCGCTTCTTCCGCCATCGGCACGTACACCTTGGCCGTCGGCGTACCCACAAAAAATCCCAATGCGAACACGCCTTCCGTAATCAGGCGCTGGAAACATGCCGGAGCCTTCGCCGGATCGTAGCCATCGTCATCAGCCAGCAGCTGCACCTTGCGGCCAAAAATCCCCCCTTCGTCATTAACAGAATGGAGGTAGGCGGTTGCCCCCAACACGGTTTGGTTACCCAAAAAGCGCGCCGGACCGTCGAGTGCCGAACATGAACCAATGAGAATATTGCTGCTCGTGACACCCGGTGTCTCGGCCAGCGCAGAGGAAACCATGATGGCAAAGGTGCCAAGCAGTAATGCACTGCGTCGACGAATCCGAACAGCTCTCACCCCTGTACAGTTCATCTTTGCTGTCTCCCACTGTGGCAGGCATTTCTCGCGCTGCACCGGAGTACCCTACGAAATTTGAAGGCACGTGCGCGAGAGAAGTGTGGAAATTCTGTCATAGCAAGCTGGAACCCGCTACCTTGCGGACTCACCAAGGTCACACCAAAGTCATCTGCGGCCTCGAGTCGTGAACCTCGATCGGACAGGCGCTCGGCATCCGGCCGCTCGCGCACCTCCGTGCTTTGAAACCAGGGCGAAAACCCATTGCCACCGGTGGCGCCCGCGATCCTTGCGAAAGGAGGCGATGGGCGACCGATTGAGGAACTGTCCGGACTGCACTCAAATCGCCTCGTAGCAGCGGCCCGATCTGCCCAATAACGCACACCGGATCTCACAATCGGACAGCGTGTGGTCCAACAAAACACCCCTATTCATGAATGTTAAGTCAAGTTTTTCAATAAGATAGCTATCTTTCCTCCGGCAGCTTCTGGACTGAGATTTGCACGGGCGAGGACAGCTTCGGTCGCAGTCTCGACGGTTGGGCAAAACTGTCAGGAGGGTTGCCGGCTATGGGAACCTTGCTTCAGGATCTGAGTTACGGTCTGCGCATGCTGCGCAAAAAGCCGGCTTTTACGCTGCTGGCGGTTGTGACGCTGGCCCTAGGAGTTGGAGCCAACACAGCGGTTTTCAGCATTGTGAATGCGGTATTGCTGCACTCTCTCCCCTTCCGCAACCCTGACCGGCTGGTAAGAATCATCTTTAATGCCCCAGGGCTAGGGTTGCGAGACGTTCCGTCTTCAGTGCCGGAACTGGACGACCTTCGGACACGAGCCGACGTCTTTGAGGATGTGACCCCGATCGTTTCCGCCAGCGTCAATCTGACTGGTGCCAAGCAGCCGGAGCGTCTCGAGTTGCTGGTCACCTATCCGAACTATTTCTCCATGCTCGGCGTGACCCCGCAGATTGGACGGTTGTTTGGTCCGCAAGATTTCGCGCTCGGTTTCGCGCCCGTGGTCGTGATCAGTGATGGCTTGTGGCGCCGCTCCTATGGCGCGAATCCTAACGTTCTCGGCCGCAGCGTCCGGCTCGATAACGATGCCTACACGATTGTCGGAGTTCTTCCTCCCGGATTCCGCCACCCCGGTCGAACCCTTGCCCGGGACGTGGAAGTTTGGGCGACCGCCGGATTTAGTGACGACCCTGCTCCGAAACCAGCGCGTGGCACCCGGATTTTACCCACCGCAATCGGACGACTCAAGCCGGGACTGGCGTTTGAGCAAGCCCAGGCACGCCTGACTGCTTTGGCGATCGAATTGGGCCACGACTTTGCCGCGGATTATCCTCCCCAGGCCAAATGGACCATTGAGATTCAGCCACTGCAGGACTCGTTGGTGGGCAATGTTCGACCGATGCTGCTGGTATTACTGGGTGCAGTCCTTCTCATCGTTTTTATTGTCTCCTTGAACATTGCCAATCTTCTTCTGGCGCGTGCCGCGGGACGACAGCAAGAGGTAGCAGTGCGCCTGGCTCTAGGGGCGAGTCCTGGTCGCATGGTGCGTCAAATGCTGACCGAGTCGGTGCTTCTCTCCTCAATCGGAGGTTTGGCGGGAATTGTAGCTGCGGTTGCTACTTTGGGGTTCGTTCTGCGCTTTGTTCCCTCGAGTATTCCTCGTCTCAATGAAGTTAACATCGATGGGACCGTACTGGCATTTGCTCTCGTGATTTCGCTTCTTACCGGCCTTCTGTTTGGACTTGCCCCCGCCATTCAATCGGCAAAATCCGACCTCTCTTGGCAAATCCGCGAAGGGACTCGAGGTTCCGGTTCAAGCGCCAAGACTGTTCGCTTGCGAGACGCTTTGGTCGTGTCCGAACTAGCCTTTGCGGTGGTTCTGATGGTTGGAGCCGGCCTGCTGTTGCGCACCCTGTGGGAATTGCTTGAGCAAAATCCAGGCTTCAATCCGACCCACGTCGTCACCGCCAACATTTGGCTGCCCGTCCCGAACAATCCAAAAGTTGATCCCTATCTCAATCTCGCCCAGCAAACCACTTTTAACCGTGAGCTGCTGCGGCGCATGAAAGCGATTCCTGGCGTTGAGTTCGCCGGCGTTACCTCCGCTTTACCTACCGCCGCTCAGGATAATAGCAACAGCCCGATGATGATTGAAGATCGTCCGGTCGAGTCCTCACAGGATTTATGGGCCGAGAGGATCCGAGTGAGCCCGGATTATTTCAGAGTGATGCAGGCTCCCCTGGTGCGCGGACGGTTCTTTACGGAAAGCGATGAAGAGGGCAAGCAGGAGGTCGCCATCATTGATGAAGCCACCGCCCTTCGGTACTGGCCGAATCAGGATCCGCTCGGGCGACGGCTCCGCCTTGGACCGAATCCTACCCCGGCAGGGACGCCGCAGCCATGGAGGACGGTGGTGGGTATTGTAAAGAACATCAAGAATGATGGGCTCGACATTGATGGCGTTCCCCACGTCTATCTCCCCACTTATCAGACCTTAGACAGAAGTCTCAGCGTGGTATTGCGGACCTCCCTGCCAGCATCCCTTCTCGAGGCGCAGATTCGTCATGAAATCCAGAGCATTGATCCCGGCTTGCCGGTATTTAATGTTTCCTCGATGAATGAGGTGCTCGATAGCTCGCTCGCTTCCCGCCGTTTTTCTGCCAACATGGTAGGCGGATTTGCCGGACTAGCGCTTCTTCTGGCTTCTCTCGGAATTTACGGACTTCTGGCTTATATGGTTAGCCAAAGATCCCGCGAGATCGGCCTTCGCATGGCCTTAGGAGCTCGCCCAACCGACATTGTGAGACTGATCTTAGGAAAGGGTGTCGTCCTCGCCGGGGTCGGGATTATGGCGGGTGTGCTGTTCTCGGCGTCCACGGCCTCGATGATGGCCGCTTTGCTCTACGGCGTTCGGCCGCATGATCCAGCCGTGTTCCTGATAGTACCCTTGCTGTTACTGATGGTCGCGGTTTTGGCCAGCTACCTTCCGGCCCGGCGTGCAACCAAGGTGGACCCAGTGGTTGCGCTGCGGGAAGCCTGAGAAGCTGGCCGAAGCAGCCGAATAACCGCTTTCCAGCGATTCGCTTAGAGACACAATTTTAGGTGGAACGACTTAGGTTGGGTCAAAGCCGCGTACCCCAGCCGGGAGAGGGTGCAGCCATGTCCGGAGTCCTTCACCCCGGTCCAGGCCAGGGTGGGATCCAGATAATCGCAGCGATTCATGAACCATGTGCCGGTTTCTATTTGGTCGCCAATCTCGATGGCGCAGTCGAGGTCCGAGGTCCAGATGGAGGCGGTTAGACCGTAGCGGCTGTCATTCATCAGGCGTATGGCTTCGGCATCGTCTCGTACTCGCATGAGTGGCGCCACCGGTCCGAAGGTTTCCTCCGTCATTACTCGCATTCGGTGATCGACATCCACCAGAACCTGCGGGGCAAGATAGGGCGTGCCGTCCTTACTGCGGGGAAATCTTCGACTGTCGATCAAAGGCCTGGCTCCTTGGGATATGGCTTCCGCGACCTTCTCCCGGACCGAGGCAGCTGCCCGTTCATGAACCACCGGCCCCAACGTGGTTTGCGGATGGAGCGGATTATCCAACACATACTGGTAGGTCAGCTCGACAAATCGATCGACAAATTCTCCCCAAACGTCCTGATGGACATAGATTCTTTCCACCGCGCAGCAGGATTGGCCGGAATTGAAAAATACGCCCTCCACCAGATTCTCGGCGGTCTGCGCCAGAAAGGCGTCTGCCCGGACGTACGCCGGATCCTTGCCGCCGAGTTCGAGGCCGGTGCCAATAAAACGCCTGCCCGCTGTCTGCTGCACGGCGTGTCCGCCATCCACCGATCCGGTGAAGGCAACAAAATCGACGCGCGGATCGCGAATCATCCGCTCGACCTGATCGTGGGACAGGCAGAGGACCTGAAAAACACCCTCTGGAAGTCCAGCCTCGTCGAAGGCCTCGGCATAGCTTTCGGCGACCAGGGGCGTTTGGGCAGCGGACTTTAGAACCACAGCATTTCCCGCCATGATGGCCGGGACTACGACGTTGACGGAACATAAATACGGATAGTTCCACGGCATAAGGGCCAAGACCAAGCCTACTGGGTCGCGGCGGATGAAGCGCCGAAAGTTGTCTTTCGGCTCGATGGCGATGTCCGCCAGCTCGGTTTCAGCGATCCCGATCATGTACAGGGCACGTTCCTGAAAGCCGCGCTCAAT
>JASHSL010000423.1 GCA_030040855.1 Terriglobales bacterium | reverse complement strand
GGGCGACGAATGGGCGCGTCACTGGAATGCGGGGGATCTCGACGGAGTGGCTGCGGTCTACGCCGAAGATGCAGTTTACCTTCCGCCCCATCACGAGGCCGTTCACGGGCGCGGGGCAATTCGAGAGTACCTAAAAGCACCGCTCAGCCACGGCGTGTCGGACCTAGCCTTTGAGGTCACCTACATCAAACAACAAGGACCCATCGCATGGGATGTCGGTACGTACCGCATGACGATTCCGCGGAATGACGAAACCAAAAGGGAGGACCACGGAAAGTATCTCACCGTGTGGAGGCGCGAAGGAAAGAGATGGCTGATTGCAGCCGATGCTTGGTCGAGTGATCTGCCACCTTCAGTTTGATCGTGGGCTTAGGAAGGTGAACGCTGCTTCTACGCGCCCGCCCTCCTTGAGATGGGAGAACATGATCTTGCCAGTCTGTGGGGAGGAATTATGGAGTTGACATTGAACGCTGAGGAGCGGGAGCTCCTGCTAAGCATCCTTGAGCAACGCCATCGAGAGCTATTGAAAGAGATTACGCACACCGATCGCCGCGAATTCAAGCAGGGACTGCAGAAGAACGAGAGGCTGCTCGATTCGCTGTTGAGCCGCATGCGTGGAGCGGCCGTTCAAGAACTTTATGGGTGACTATCCTTCTGGTCTCGCCTGGTGGCTGCAATGAGGGGTTTTGAGGAAATCGATCATACGGCCGACCGAGCTTTTCGCGTGTACGGGCGCGATATGGCGGCATTGCTCGAAAATGCCGCCCGGGCTATGCAGGCGCTAGACGGACCCCGACCACTTGCGGAGCCGTCGGCAACGCGAGAAATCGAAGTGGAAGGCGTTGACCGGGAGACTCTGCTCGTGAACTGGCTGAATGAAATCCTGTACCTCGAGCAGGCACATCGGCTGGTCTGTACGGGTTTTCAGATTTACGAGGTCCAAGATCATCACATGCGGGCGCGAGTCGAAACTTGTGAAGGCGGTCGAAGCCTGACACACATCAAAGCGGTAACCTTCCACAACCTGCAATTACGCGAGACGTCGGAAGGTCTTGAGGCCGAGCTGGTAGTGGATGTGTAGCTCTTCCCGAGAGGCCGCCATGCTTGGCAGGGAAAACATTGAGCGCGTGGCCGAACATGTGTGGGAGATCCCCAGAACATTTCGCCAGGACATGCGCGTGCCGGCGCGCCTTTATGCCGACCAAGATCTGCTGGACGCTGCTCTGTTAGATAACTCAATCGTGCAACTGGTGAATACGGCTACGCTGCCGGGAATAGTCAAATATGCCATCGCCATGCCCGATATTCACCAGGGCTACGGCTTTCCAATCGGGGGAGTCATGGCGACCCGCTTGCCAGAAGGGGTCATTTCTCCCGGCGGCGTCGGCTATGACATCAACTGTGGCGTGAGACTTTTGGTGGCGCTGGGGTCGGTTCAAGAGATCCAGCCGTATCTGGAAGATATCGCCTCGCGCCTGTACGCGAATTGTCCGAGCGGAGTGGGCTCCCACGGACCGCTGCATCTCAGTAACGCCGAATTGCAGCGAGTTCTTCACGATGGTTCGCGCTGGATGCTGGACAAGGGGTACGCCTCGCTGTTAGACCTGGATCGGACCGAGGAGTTTGGAAGAATCGCAGGCGCGGACGCTGCGTTCGTGTCTGACCGGGCACAGGAGAGGGGACGAAGCCAGCTTGGCACTCTGGGCGCCGGAAACCACTTCATCGAGGTAGACAAGGTGGCTGAAGTTTACGATGACGCTGCGGCCGCGCGTCTCGGCATTTATTCCGGCAATATCGCGGTGCAGATTCACTGTGGCTCACGCGGACTCGGTCATCAGATTTGCGAAGACTACGTCAGCCGATTTCAGAAAACCGCGCGAGATTATGGCATCGAGTTGCCAGACCGGCAATTGGTTTGTGCTCCATTCGATTCGAAAGATGGACAAGAATACTTCCACGCCATGGCATGCGCTGCTAACTTCGCCTTCGCCAATCGGCAGTTGCTGGCATGCATGATCCGCCGGAGTTTCGAGGAGGCACTGATGGGTAAGGTCAAGAACTTCGAACTACATCAGGTGTACGACATCGCACACAACATGGCGAAAGTCGAGGAACACTACGTCGGCGGCCGTTCAGTCCGAGTCTGTGTGCATCGGAAAGGCGCGACTCGGGCCTTTGGACCGGGATCGAGCGTTCTCCCTGACGATCTGCGCGACCTCGGTCAACCTGTGCTGATACCAGGTTCAATGGGTACGGCTTCCTATGTTCTCATCGGCACGAAGGGAGCCATGGAGGAAACCTTTGGCTCCACGTGCCACGGAGCTGGCAGAGTTATGAGCCGCGCCAAAGCCAAGAGGATGGTCCGAGGAACAGCATTACGTGACCAGTTGAAAAGCCGCGGAATACTGGTCTGTGCCGGATCCATGAGCGGACTGGCGGAAGAAGCTCCAGCGGCCTACAAGGACGTGGCTCGGGTGGTAGAAGTGGTCCACAAGCTGGGGATTGGTCGAAAAATAGCGAGACTAGAACCCGTCGCCGTGATCAAAGGGTAGCGTCGCCAAGGAGAATCAGAAGCCGAGTCTCTTCCTGCCCGCGGAAGGGAACAGAACCCTTCAAGCGGCAGTGACGATCCCCCTAGTTGCTTGTTTAGGCACTTGCGCCGAGTCGCAGATGCTCTGCAGGGCCGCCACAAGCGCATTTGCTTCGATGTCCGACTTGCGCAGCAGATCGCCAAACCACAGCATGCCTACGACTTGGTGTTTCTCATTCACCACCGGTAAGCGCCGGATCTGATTTGTCTGCATAGGATCGAGAGCAAGAAACGACTCGTCCTGCTCGGTCGAGCAAATCGGGTCTTTTGTCATGCACCCGTCAAGCTGTTGCCGGTCCGCGTTACTGCGGAGAGTTTAGCGCCACCCACTTCCTTGCGGGGACCTGGCTGCTTGCGGATCTGTTCGCCGAGCACGATTCCCATCCAACTGCCGCATGGGTAAGTACGGGTCGAAGGCAGTGCCGATCCGCTTGTACTGCGAGTGTTGATGGCGTGTCTGCGGGATGATGACGCGACCGAGCAACCCGCAAATTTGGATTGCCGCCGGCCTGACGGATCTGCGGCGCGGTGTTTCATGGGGCTGAGCGCTCTGCTGCAAACCACGTTGGAGCAGAGCCCCATGTCCGGGCACGTTTTTGTATTTCGCGGGCGGGGTGGTGATTTGATCAAATTGTTGTGGTTCGATGGGGACGCCAAGCGATTAGAGTGGGGACGATTTGTGTGGCCCCAGGCCAGCAGCGGCACGGTGGTGCTCGCGCGCGCTCAGTTGTCGATGCTGCCCGAAGGCGTCGGTTGGCGAAGCCGGAACGTACCTGGGATCCCCACGCGGTGGTGTAGCGTCGAGATTCTTTGGCACAACTTTTTTTGCGGGATGGGATCGGAAGCCTGCGAGTTCATGCCGTACTGCGCGCAAGTTGCAGGCCACGCTTCCCGAGCTGAACATTGTCGACGCGGAAGCATTAAGGGCGCTGATCGTTAGCCAACCGCGGCATTTGGTTTCCATACAAGATAGATTAAGTGCCACCGAAGAACAGCTGCGTTCGCGGGAGAGTCAGATCGAGCATCTGAAGTTGCTGATCGCGCAATTGCGCCGCATGCAGTTTGGACGCAAGTCGGAGAAGCCGGTGCTCGGTTGTCGAGACTACTCGGTCAGCGAGCAGCCACATTCGGCCGGAGGTACGTGGGCTTTGATGAAGTCTGCCGCACGCTTGTAGGCGTCGATCTGATTCTCGACTCGGGCGAAACCGTGGCCCTCGTTGTCGTAAACCTTCAACTCCACGGTTCCGCCGCGCTTCTGAATGGCATCGGCCACCTGCTGCGATTCCTCATGCGGACACCGGGGATCATGTCCACCCGCTAACAGCAGCAACGGCGCCTTGATCTGGTCGACAAAAAAGATCGGAGAGCGGTCCCGGTACAGGTCTGCATTCTTGGTGGGATCGCCCATGGTTGCCAGATCGGATTGCTGCAGCACCGGATCTTCATGCTGGATTTCTGTAAACCAGTTCACGAAGGGAACAATCGGCACGCCCGCAGCCCAAACCTCCGGCGCCTTCGTCACACCCATCATGGTCAGGTAACCACCATAGCTGCCACCCGCGAGAACAATCTTCTTGGCATCCACATAGCCGGTTTGCTTGAGGAAATCGGCCGCCGCCAACACGTCTTCGAGATCGCCCCCACCCATATCGAAAAGGTTGGCGTGCTGAAACTCTTTGCCGTAGCCGGTTGAACCGCGGTAGTTGGGCGCGATCACCAGATATCCTTGGTTAACCATGTGTTGCACAAACCGGTTGAAGGAATTCATCGTCTGCGCGGCCGGTCCACCGTGTACATAAACCATGGCCGCGTTCTGATCGTTGCGCACCATGTTGTAGGGCAGGTAGACCAAGGCGGAGATCGTCCACTTGCCATCGCGGCTGGGATAATGCACGAGGAATGGTTCAACCATGTCCTCCGAGCGCACGCCCGCCACCAGCGAGTGGGTGATCTGGCGTGACTTTCCCGTCGTTAACTGATAAACCCACAAATCTCCGGGCGCCGTCGGCCCATTGTGGTTGTAAAGCAGCCGCGAACCATCGTGGCTGAACGAGGAACCTCTGCCCACCGGCTGGTTCACTCCTCGGGGCAGCGGCAACTCCTTGGTGACCTCCGTTCCTAGATGGTGCAGGTAGACGCCGACCTCCCCTTCGACATTCGCGCTCCAGAACAAAGACTTGCCATCGGGCGAGAAGTTGCCGCCACTGACCTCCCATTTGTCGTTGGTCAGCCAGGAAATTTTCTTGCTGGCAATGTCAAGCAACCCAGCATTCTCGTAAGCATTGGCGGCATTGGAGGTAATGAGCAGTTTCCTTCCATCGGGTGCGATGTCGTTGGCGTAGTAGATGGATTCGCCGTCATGGGGAGTGAGCAACGTACTTTGCCCGGTGGCCACCTCGGCGATGTAAATATTCGAATCCGTTCCCTTCGCCTGCTGCCGGGTATAGGCGATCCATTTGCCGTCCGGCGACCAAATGGGATCGGTATTGAATTGGTCTTGGGGCGTGCCGCTGGTCACATGCTTGACCTCACGCATCAGCATGTCAAATACGTCGATCTCGAACACCGACGAGGTCTTCGGCTTGACCGTATAGGCGAGATAGCGTCCATCGGCCGACCAACGCGGGTTCTCTTCCGCGATCTCGCGCGTCCGGGTCAGGTTCACCACCTGACCGGTTCTCGGCGAGACGATGAAGATGTCCCACTGTTCGTCCCCGTCGTAATCGGACATATAGGCGATCCACTTGCCGTCGGGCGACCAGGTAGGCCCTGTCTGACGCTGATCGCTAATGGTGAGCTGGGTCGGCCATCCCCCCTCCGACGGAACCAGCCAGAGATTGTTCCTGCCGCTGATGTTGGCGACAAAGGCGATCGTCTTCCCATCGGGCGACCAGGTTGCGCCACCGATCTGGCGCGCCATGTAGAGTTTCTCGATAGAGAGATTCTGTTGGTTTTGCTCGACATTGGCGTTGGATTTGCTCGTAATCTGCTGGGGATCCGTAAACGCCCGCGGTACCGGCAAGGTTTGGGACACAACCACCGTGCTCATAACTAGGACGATAGCAGACCGAAGCGCACGATGCATAAGCTTGGAAAAGCTAACGAGATTGGCAAGAGAAGTTTAACAGGCTTCACTTGCACGGCCGATCGCGAGTCCGGCTCACGGGCGCGCGCTTCTATGGATCTCGACCGTGCTCCAAGTCTTGTCCGCGGCGTGACACAGGTTCTCTAAGCGGCACTCGGCACAGCGCGGAGCTCGGGCCAGGCATAACTTGCGGCCGTGCCAGATCAGCTGGTGGGCAAACAAGATCCATTTCTCCTGCGGGATCACCTTCATCAGATCCTGCTCGATTTTCGGCGGGTCGGTGTTCCGGGTGAGCTCCAGACGTCGGCTGATGCGCGTGACGTGCGTATCCACCACGATCCCCACGGCTTTTTGGAACCATGTCCCCAGGACGACGTTCGCCGTCTTACGAGCCACTCCCGGCAGAGTGAGCAGTTGCTCCATTTCTCCCGGTACCTCGCCGCCGAACGCTTGGACGATTCTCTTCGCCGCTCCGACCACAGACTTGGCCTTGTTGCGAAAGAATCCCGTCGATCGAATGTCGGGCTCCAGTTGTTCTGGTTCAAGCGCCGCAAAATCCTGGACGGTGGGGTACTTGCGAAAGAGCTCGGGGGTAACGCGGTTGACGTTGACGTCAGTCGATTGCGCCGACAGAATGGTCGCGACCAAAAGCTCCCATGCGCTCCGGTGGGTGAGGGCGCAGGTTACGTCGGGATAGAGCTCATCCAGCCCTTTCAGGATCTCCGCAATTCGCTTCGGCTCAAGTGGGTTGTAGCCCTTGGCACTCCGCGCAGAGTTCCGCCTGGCGGCGGGGCCGGGTTTCGGACCCGTCCGCAGAGCCGTCGGCAGGGAACCGCTGCTGCCCCGCGGCGGGGTGCGCGGCCGCGAAGGTCGTACCGTGTCCTGTCTTCCACTTTTCGCCGGTCGGCGCGGAACTAAGCCTCGGGGCACTTGCTTGTTGGTTCTCCCGCTGCAGGATGTGACACCAAATGTTAGCAGAAGAGAGCCGCTTCGATGCAGCAGGGCGCGGAAGCTGCTGAAACATCAGGCTCCGCGCGCGTCGGTTCCACTTGCCCTGAGCAGGCCACCGGGCGGAGTACTCCTGGCGATCTTCGCACCGCGAACGAAGCGATGTCCACGACCGGAGCTGCCCCGAAGGGAGCCCGGATCAGAACCAGCTCTACTATCAAACACGCAGAATCATCACTTCGGTTGCTTTGATCAGGGCGGCAGCCGTCTGTCCTGGCTTTAGCTGCATCTCGCGGGCCGAGCGCGAAGTGATGATCGAGGTGATTTGCTGGCCCCCAATCGAGATCTCTACTTCTGCCATCAACCCGCTAATGCGGACAGCCTGTATCCGTCCCACCAGCTGATTGCGTCCGCTGACGCGCCGGGTTAACAGCTTTCTCTCACTCTCGGTCCGGCCTCGCGTTCTGAAAAGCAGCCGGTCCACTTCACTTAACGGAATGCGGTGATGTCCTCCGGCGGTCTTGACGCTGTGGATTCTCTTTTTGTAGATCCATTGCTTGATCGTGGGGAAACTGATCCCCAATTGCAGCGCCGCGTCCCGCAGCTTCAGCAACTCTTCATTCTTCTGCCCGGATTTGTCGGTGCTGCCCATCGCAGCGCAATCGTACCGTCATCGCAGGGTAGGGTCAATCCACAAAATTTCTCGCCGGCACGACCCAACATCGTCCGCAATAAATGTATTGATACGTATATAAATTGACAACTCAAATGTGTTCTATATACACTTTTGCTTCTTTTGCTCCGGACGAGCATTGGAGTTTTGCATGCGCATGGTTGCCTTGTTTTTGGTCGCTCTCTTTCTCTGTTTTTCCTCAACCTTGTCCTCGGCTCAGGGATTCTTTTCCGACTGGTTCAACATGGTCTCCCAAACCCAAGCCGAGCAGCCTCACTGGATCACTCCCCTGAACACCATCACGCCACGGCTCGAGCAAGAATTTCGCTATGACATTCAATGGCAGACGCACAACAGCGGCGTGACTACGGACAACTACGGCGTCAGTAAGGGCCTGGAAATCATCCCCGCCCCGAAGTTCGAGTGCATCCTCGCCGTGCCTCCCTATGTCGTGAACAACCCGGATTCTCCCAACAATGGATTCGGCGACTGGCAGTTTCTCGTGAAATATCGAATCGCAGCCGCCAACGAGGAAAACGGAAACTACATTTTGACGGCCTTCTACCAGATGACTCTTCCCACCGGGCAGTACCAGCAAGGCGCGTTGAGTCCGGTAATTACCCCCACGATTGCCTACGGCAAGGGCGTCGGAAATTTCGACGTCCAGGGAACATTGGGCTACAGCCTGCCCACCGGAAACGTGTCGGTCATCGGACACACTTTGCCGTGGAATAATACATTTCAGTACCGTGTCTACAAGAAATTTTGGCCGGAACTGGAAGTTAACTTCAACCACTTTTACGGTGGGAACGGCAGCGTTGTCCCAACCAGCCACCCCGGCAAAACTTCGGTCTATCTAACGCCGGGGATGGTAATTGGCAGGTTTCGTCTATGGCATCGGCTCAGCTTCACCGCCGGCGGTGGATTCGAAATCGCGGCGACCTCATTCCACCCCACTAACCACATTCCCATTCTCTCGATCCGCTTCCCCTTCTGAACCAGCAGGTGGGCAGAAGAATGGTTTTTGGCAGTCTTCTGCCGCGCGCTAACTGACCTAGCCTGCATTATTCGTGAAAAGTGGAACAGGGACAGAGTTTTGATCGGAGCGAAATACGATCGCGATAGCGGCAAAATTTTGCTTGAT
>JASHSL010000422.1 GCA_030040855.1 Terriglobales bacterium | reverse complement strand
GCGAGTTCCAGGTATGGACGGGAGGGGGCCACTCGGTACCAGGCGGCACTGCGGATACCTCCGTCTGGAATATCGGCCTGCGTTATGGATTTGTGCTCACCCGACCCCATGGGCCGGGGATCCTCCAGGGGCGGTTTGAGTACGTGCTCGACGCCACTCCTCTGTTCGTGGTTTGGCAAAGATACAACACCGCCCACGGGGGAGGCTTTAGTCCTTTGGGCCTGAAGTGGGACTTTGCCTCCCGCGGAATGATTGAACCTTATCTCGAACTGAACGGGGGGACGTTGTTTACTGACAAAAGCGTACCCGTCGGAACCTCCGCGGTGAACTTTACTTCCGCCGCAGCCTTCGGCATGCATCTTTTCGGAGAGAAATACGCTTGGAGTCTGGAGGCCCGGTACATGCACATTTCAAACGCCGGGTTGGCGACGCCGAATCCGGGAGTCAACACCGTCCAGGTGCGGGTCGGGGTGGGAAAATTCTGGCATTAACGAGCCTCCCGCCACGCGCGAGCTGCCGGGCGCAGGAAGGCGGTGCGAGTTCTGCCGCCATCCTCTGGTGGTTGCAGCCTGGCGAGGCTGCCAGATATTCTTCTTGAGCCTATGTCAACCCTGGTCGAATGCGTTCCCAATTTCTCTGAAGGTCGAGACAAGATCAAAATCGACGCCATCGTCGAAGCGATCAAACGAGATGGCGTGTACTTGCTCGACCGGGAGATGGACTTCGACCATAACCGGTGCGTCATTACCGTAGTCGGCGAACGGGAGGCGATCCAGGAGGCGGCCATCCAGGCCGTGGGCAAAGCGGCGGAACTGATTGACTTAAACGTTCATCAGGGAGCTCACCCCCGCATGGGTGCCGCCGACGTCGTTCCCTTCATTCCGATCGAGGGCGTGAGCCTGGAAGATTGCGTGGCCATGGCGCGCTACGTGGGCGCCGAGATCTGGAAGCGCTATCAGATTCCCGTGTACTTATACGAAGCCGCTGCCACGACGCCCGAGCGGCAGAACCTTGAAAACATCCGGCGCGGGCAATTCGAAGGCCTGCGGGCAGAGATTTCGACCGACCCGGCGCGCAAACCTGATTTCGGGGAGGCGCGCCTGCATCCTACGGCGGGTGCCACGGTCGTGGGAGCGCGCAAATTTCTCATCGCCTACAACGTCTTTTTGAATACGCCCGACGTTGAAATCGCCAAGAAGGTCGCCAAAGCCGTGCGCTTCTCTAGCGGCGGGATGCGATTCGTAAAGGCAGCCGGGTTTCTGGTTCGCGGGCTGGCTCAGGTTTCGATGAACCTGACCGACTTTGAGCAGACGCCCATTCACCGGGTCTTCGAGATGGTAAAGCGTGAGGCGGCGCGCTATGGTGCCCTGCCGCTCAGCAGCGAGATCGTAGGTCTAATACCGAAAAAAGCCTTGGAGCAGGCGGCCGAGTGGTTCTTGCAAGTCGAGAACTTTGATTCCTCCCTCATCCTCGAGAATCGGCTGGCCGCGGTAATGGGCGGGAAGATGGCAGTCGGCGGATTGCGAGCCGGGGTTGAGCCTTTCATCGAGCAGCTGGCGGCGCCGACGCCGGCTCCCGGAGGCGGAAGCGCCTCGGCTGCCTGCGCCGCGATGGCGGCGGGATTGGCCACCATGGTGGCTTCCCGGTCGCGGGGGAAAAAGGCTTATCTCTCCTACGAGCGGGAGCTGAGCGAAGCCCTCGCCCGCCTGGCGCAGGTGCGAGAAGAGCTCAAGGCGGACATTGATCGAGACGCTGAGGCCTTTGCCGCGGTTCTCAGAGCTTACCAACAGGCAAAGGACGCCACCAACGGCGATCAGGTCATCGCCTCCGCCCTAGCTCAGGCGACCAACGTACCCTTGAGCGTGGCGGAAAGGGCGAGGGAAGTGGCGGCTATCGCCAGAAAGCTGCGTCCGATTACCAACCCCAACATGAAATCCGATCTGACCACTGCGGTCGCGCTGGCCGAAGCAGCCATCGCAGGTGCGCTGGCCAATGTGGAGATCAATCTGGAATCCCTGAAGGATGGCGGATTTGTCTCGGAAGTGAAAAGGCGCGCGAGCCTGGTAAGGGTTTGAAGGGTTCGACCCTTCGAGGTGTCCCGGGAGGCCGCAAGCCGGAGTTCGTCAGGTGGTTACACTTCGGTTTTCCCCACCCCCCTGCGATTCGCATACAATTAGAATGGGTACGGCAGCAGGAGCTATTAGTTCTGCATCCAAGTACATAACCAGTTCAGAGGCGGTTGTTTATGACACCACGGAAGTTAGTTTGGTCTCTAGTGTTGCTTGCTACGCCCTGCGTTTGGGCGGCTGCAATCCCAAGCTCGGCGCGAGTGGCCATTCCTGCGGAGGTGCAGCAGATCATCACCGTCGACTATCGGACGCTGAAGAATTCCGATACCGCAATGGCTCTCAAGCAGCAGGTGTTGCCGCCGAGCGTGAAGTCCTTTGAGGAAGAACTCAAGGGCGTCGGAATCAATCCTGACAAGGACGTTGATCAGCTGACATTCGCCTCTTATCGTGCCGGCAAGCAGGGCACCAGGGTTGTGGGTGCAGCCCAGGGATCCTTCTCCCGCCAGGCCGTTCTGAAGAAGATGAAGTTGAATAAGGTGAAGCCGCTCAAATACCACGACACC
>JASHSL010000421.1 GCA_030040855.1 Terriglobales bacterium | reverse complement strand
TGCAGTTCGACCGACCCGCTCAAATTCGCGTACGCCGCCTGCGCTTCCTCATAGCCGGCCTCGCCGGTCTGATGGATGATTTTGAGCCCCGGCACGCGCTCGAGCAATTGTGCAGCCGCTTGGATCCCCACCCGATTGATGGCACGCGCGCCCTGGCTCCCGCCAAAGATCAACAAGGTCGGAGTAGCCGGCGGGTTCGCAACGTGAAAGAATGCATCGCGTACCGGAACGCCGGTGATTTTCCAGTGGGAGAAGTACTTCCCGGTTTCTAGAAAGTGAATCGCGGCCGAGGAGGCGAAGGGGGCCACCACCCGATTGGCGAAGCCCGGGACCAAGTTGGGTTCGAAGATCAGGGTGGGAGTGCGACGCAGGACCGCAGCCAACATGGCCGGGCCGGAAGCATATCCTCCCACTCCGATCACGACGTTGGGGCCGAAGGCGGACAGAATTCGGCCCGCCTTCCACACCGCCCGCGGCAGCGCGCACAAGGTAGCAAGACGGGTCCCGAGGCTGACATTTTTCAACGCCCCGACGGGAACGAGGCGCAGGGGGAAGCCCGCGGCTGGAACCAGACGAGTCTCGATTCCCCGCGCCGTCCCGATGAACAACACCTCGGCGGCAAACTGTTTCTCGAGCTGCTGTGCAATGGCGAGGGCGGGAATGACATGTCCGCCGGTCCCACCCCCCGCAACAATCGCCCGCATGAAAGTGACTATAAACCGGAAGCCGCAAAGCGTGCGGCCGAAGCAACCAGGGGCGATCGACCCCCATACCTGATAGCCCGGGCTATTCCGCCTGCTTCGAGATATTGAGCAGTACACCCACCGAGGCTAGGGCAAAAAACAAAGACGAGCCTCCATAGGATACAAACGGCAAGGGGATGCCCTTGGTGGGCATCAGGCCGAGCACCACGCTGATGTTGATAAAGGCTTGAACCACGATCATCGAAGTGATGCCCAGAGCCAGCAGGCGGCCGAAGATATCCTGGGTGCGGATCGCCGTGTCGAGGCCGCGCCACAAGAAGACGGCGAAAAGAGAGACGATCACAAGCGAGCCCACCAGTCCCAACTCCTCGGCAGTCACCGCAAAGATAAAGTCGGTGTGTGGCTCGGGCAAGTAAAAGAGCTTCTGCTTGCCTTCCATCAAGCCTACGCCGGTTAGCCCGCCGGTGCTCACCGCAATCAGCGATTGGATGATGTGAAAGCCACGCCCTTGCGGATCGGCATAGGGATCGAGAAAGGCCAGAATGCGCGCCCGACGGTAGGCCACGTGGAATACCAGAAAATACAAAGGAAGGAGCGAGCCCAGCACTCCGTAACCGAGATAGCGCAATTTGATGCCCGCGGCAAACAGCACGCAGGCGGTGATGGCGGCACAGGTGATGGCCGTGCCCAGATCCGGCTGTAGAACGATCAGGCCAACAAAGACGAGCATGGGCACCACGGCGGGCAGGACCGTGTTTCGCCAGTCGTCCATGGCTCGGGTGCGGTTTTCCAGGAAAAACGCAAGAAAGAGCAGCAGCGCCGGTTTGGCCATCTCGGAAGGCTGGAACGACATGAGACCCCAGTGGATCCAGCGGTGGGTGTGGTGGGCGCGGTCCACCAAAAAGACCGCAACCAAAAGGAGCGTGGTCAGACCGAGCAGAGAAAAGATGATGGCGGGATGCTTGTAGCGGCGGTAGTCGATTCTCATGGCCAATACCATGATCAGGAGTCCGGCTGCGGTCCACCCCAGTTGCCGAAGCAGGAAGAAATATCCCGAACCGTAACGTTCCTTCGCCATCACCGCCGACGCGCTGAACACCATGACCAGGCCGACAAAGATCAAGACCAGGGTGACGGTAAACAGCCAACGATCGGCGCTGACCCGCTTGGCCATAGAACCCTCTCATTTCAACACGGCGTGCCTCCGAGACAGTCGCGGGTTCACCTCTCCCTATTGATGGACTTGGTTCGCCCCTGCCTTACCTGGATTGGCCTCGGCTTCCCCTTTTGCCCCGAGCGACCTTACCACCTGCTTGAAGACCGCGCCCCGGTGCTCGTAGTTGCGGAACTGATCGAAGCTGGCACAGGCGGGCGCGAGCAAGACAATATCTCCGGATTGAGCGGCCTCGGCGGCACGTCGGATGGCATGCTCCAGGGTCTCCGCATGAACCACTGCCGTGGCTCCCTGAATCTGCGATTCAATCTTCTCGGCGGCGGCACCGATCGTGTACACGCATTTCACCCGCTGGCGCAGAAGATCCTTCAGCAGGCGGTAGTCGCCGGCTTTATCCTTGCCCCCGAGAATGAGATGGATATTGGCGGGGAACGATTCGAGCGCCTTGATGGTGGCATCGACATTGGTGGCCTTGGAATCGTTGTAGTAGTTGACACCGCCGATCGAGGCCACGTATTCCAAACGGTGTTCCACGGCTTGGAATTCGCGAACCGATTTCGAGATGCGCCGGGGCTCAACATCGCTGAGAACTCCCGCACACACCGCCGCCAAGACGTTCTCCAGGTTGTGCGCGCCGGGGAGAGGAATGTCGGACACCGGCATGATCTCGCGCTGGCCACCTGAGTCTCGGAAGAAGATATGGCCCTGGTCAACGTAGGCTCCCCGGTTGGGCTCTCGCTTGCGGCTGAACCATATGACCTGCGCCCGGGTGCGGGCTTCAAGTTCCACACAGCTGGGATCATCTGCGTTGAGCACAGCAAAATCCTGCTTCTGCTGATTCTCGAAGATGCGAGCCTTGGCGTCGCGGTAAGCGGCGAAGGTTTGATGACGGTCGAGATGATCCGGCGTAAGGTTGAGCAAGACCGCGATATGAGGCCGAAACGTCCGAATGGTTTCAAGCTGGAAGCTGGAAACCTCGAGCACCGCTATCGTATCCTCGGTCGCTTCCTCGACCAGCGAAATGGCCGGGGTGCCAATGTTGCCCCCCACCAGGGTGGGGAAGCCGCCGTTGCGAATCACCTGGCCGGTTAGGGCAGTGGTGGTGGTTTTCCCATTGGAGCCGGTAATGGCAATGATCCGGCCGGGAAAAAACTGGGCAGCCAATTCGAGTTCGCCGATGACCTTCTCGCGATGCTTGGCGAGGAAGGGCAGGGTGTCGAGCGGAACCCCCGGACTGATCACGATCAAGTCCTGGTTCTCGAAGGTACGCGCGTTGTGTCCACCGGTTTCGACCGCGATGCCCTCGGCGAGCAGGGGAGGAATTTCTTCAAGCAACTCCGCCAATGTTTTGGTATCGGAGACCGTGACCCGGGCTCCCTTGGCCTTCACAAACCGCGCCGCGGCTAGTCCCGACTTGCCCAGGCCTACGATGAGAACGTGTTTGTCACGCAGCTCGATGGCCACTCGCTCCTCCTCTGGCATGACCGGCTGGCCGCCGGAGAGCACGAAGACCCCGCTATCGGAGTTTCAAGGTCGTGAGTGCGAACAATGCGAATACCAGCGAGGCAATCCAGAATCGCACGATGATCTTCGACTCCGACCAGCCCAACAGTTCGAAATGGTGGTGCAAGGGAGCCATCTTAAAGATGCGCTTGCGGCGCAGCTTATAGGAAACCACCTGCAGGATCACCGAAATGGCTTCGATCACAAACACCCCGCCAATAAACGGGAGCAGCAATTCCTGTTTGATGATGACGGCCACAGTTCCAATCGCTCCGCCCAGCGCGAGCGATCCGACATCA
>JASHSL010000420.1 GCA_030040855.1 Terriglobales bacterium | reverse complement strand
CACAGCGCCACGCGCCTGCATTACGACTTCCGTCTGGAGATGGACGGAGTACTCAAGTCCTGGGCCGTTCCCAAGGGGCCTTCGCTCGATCCCTCCGACAAGCGCCTGGCCATGCAGGTGGAGGATCATCCGGTTTCCTACTTCGACTTTGAAGGCATCATTCCGGAGGGCAATTATGGAGCGGGCACGGTGATGGTTTGGGACATGGGCACGTGGCAGCCGCTCTCGCCCAAGCCGGTTCAGGGCAAATTCGTCCCCGGCAGCGATGCCGACGCGGCCGCGATGTTCGACAACGGAGACCTGAAATTTCGCCTGCAGGGCAAGCGGCTCAAGGGCGACTTCGCGCTCATCCATATGAAGTCGCGGCGGGCGGGAAGCAAGGGAACGGAATGGCTGTTGATCAAGAAACAGGACGAGTACGCGGTTCCGGGGTTTGACAGCGAATCCTACAAGACTTCGGTTTTGAGCGGGAAAACCATGGCCGAGATCGCGGGTGACGAAAAGGCAGCTGCTTGGAAAAGCAGTCGCCAAGCCTCCCGGGGGACCTTGAAAGCGCCTTGGTTGGCCGAAACTCTGGCGAAGCTGGAGAAGAAAAAATCTGCGCCGAAGCTCGAGGACACGGTGGAGAAAAAAAAAAGCCCCGCGTCTTCCCCCTCATCTCGGGCGAACCCCGTAAGCGCAAAACTCCGCGCGAAGACTGAGGCCCCCTCCGCCCCCTTTCTGTCCTCCGAGCTTCGGTCCCTGCCGGGCGCCGTGGCCGGTAAGATGCCGGCTGCCATCCACCCCATGCTGGCCACGCTGACCGACCAACCATTTGAAAATCCCGATTGGCTGTTTGAGATCAAATGGGATGGTTATCGCGCCGTCTCCTTGATCGAAGCAGGAAGGTTGCGTTTGCTATCGCGCCATCAGAACGATTTCACTGCCCAATTTCCCGAGCTCGGAGAACTGCCAGGCGCGGTCCACGCTGACACCGCCATACTGGATGGCGAAATTGTGGCACTCGACGCCCGAGGCCGATCCTCCTTTAGCCTGATGCAGCAGCGCACCGGCATCCGCGACCGTGGGCGAAGAACCTCGGGGCGTTCCGACGTGCCCATCGTCTACTACGTTTTTGATCTCATTTATCTGGACGGCTACGACCTCCGCCGGGTCGGGCTCGAAATCCGCAAGCAAGTTCTGGCGCAGGTTCTCCTGCCTACCGAGATCGTCCGCTATTCCGAGCACTTCCCAGAGCGGGGCATCGCCTTGTTTCAAGCCGCCCAGCAACAAGGTCTCGAGGGTATTATCGGCAAGCGGCGTCAAAGCTTCTACGAGGAGCGCCGCAGCCGCGAGTGGCTCAAGATCAAAGTCACTCGCACCATCGACTGTGTCATCGGAGGCTACACCGACCCGGAGGGCAGCCGGCTGAATTTTGGGTCGTTGGTTCTGGGACTCTACGACGCGAAAGGACGTCTGATCCACGTAGGAAACGTGGGCTCGGGGTTCAACCATCTCTCGCTCGAACTGGTGCAAAAGGCGCTCGGTCCCCTCGCCGCCGAACACACCCCCTTCGCCGGGCCGGTCGAAGCACGCAACGTCCACTGGCTGAGACCAGAGCGGGTAGTCGAGGTCAAATTCACCGAGTGGACACACCAAACCCGAGAAGGCCCCCCCAAATTGCGCGCCCCGGTATTTCTCCGCCTGCGCGAAGATAAAAGCCCGAAAGAGTGCACCTTCAGCGACCAGACTTCCGCCCAGTCCCGAGCGCAAACGCCGGCCGCGCTTTGAGGGCGATGGCGCAAAACCGCTTCGCCCGACCGGGTCATCGGAGGTCTTTCATCGGGGAAAGCGAGCCGTAATCTCTTCCCGAGGGTTCGACCGCCCGGGCCACGACGCCATCAAAGGCCTGGCGAAATTCGGGAAACTTGGCCAAAAGCGCCCGCATCACCGCCATGTTTTCCTGGAATGTCTTGGCGGTGTCGGACACATCGGCAGCTTGATACTTCACCACCAAATCCAGATCCTGGCCGACGGGCACGGGAAACATCTCCGTCAGCCGGTAGGTCTTCGCGCCTGCGGCAAGATCAAGCGTACGTCCGTCGACCGGCAGGTCGGTGGGTTTCACGGTTTGCGACTCGTCATAGAGCTGATCCGTCATCTGGGTGTACATGAAAGGAACCGCCACCAGCAGCTCCCGAGCCTCGAGATAATAAAACCAAGCGTTATGATTCTGGCCCCTGGCCTTGAAGGCGCGGGCTTGCTCGGCGAACCAAAGCCCGTCATGTCCCTTGATTTTGGGATCCTTCAGGTAAAAACCACCCAGCTTCCATTCGCTCGCTTGCTGCTCGAGTACGAAAGAAACCGTGCGCGGGCCGTTGGCGCCATTGACATCGAGAATGACAATGCCGTAGTTTCCCTCCGACAAGTTCGGAATGATGAACTCGGTGCTGTTCGCGGTTTGGCCCTTGGGGCCGAAGACGCCGCAGAGAAACTCGGTGCGTTCCTGCGCCGCCCTGGCCTCCTGTGTGAGCAAGAAAGGAGGCCGGGCGGTGGCGGCCGCGCCGGAAAGACTGGACTGGCTGTCTTTCACGGCGGCCTCGATCCCACCGAATTGGCTGGCCAGACTGGGAATGGCATTTTGCTTCAGCGAGGCACTGTCACCCCGGGCCGCCATATCAAAGTAACGCTGGGCGGCATTCTCCAAAGCCTTCCGCGTCGGTGGATCCATCTCGCTGGCAGTCGAACATGTCTGCGCGCACGCCAGTCCCGCCGAGAGCAACCAAAGAAGGGCCGCGCACCTCAGGGAGCGAGCATGGCTTCGCGGAGGTTTCATGACGCGTGACCGATCCTCTCCTACGATACGACGTGTGCTTTCAGATGCCAATCGGTCCACGGGGAAAAAACTGACTTCCGGGGGCTGCTCAAGTGGACCTGAGTGGCCAGCGCGGGCTTCGCCGTCGAGTCTCTTCCTGATTCTGCCTGCTCGTATTGCGCCGCTGGGGCGCGTGTGGTACCGTCCCTTTGATTCTACTTCGAGGAGAAAGGGAAACCGAAATGGCAGGATGGCTCATCCTGGGCATTCTCGTTGTCCTGGGCTTCATACTGGTCGGGATGTACAACCAGCTGGTTCAATTGCGAGTCCGCGCCGACTCGGCCTGGTCCGACATTGACGTACAGCTGAAGCGCCGGCACGATCTGATTCCCAACCTGGTCGAGACCGTGAAGGGTTATGCCGCCCACGAAAAGGGCACGTTCGAGAACATTGCGAAATATCGCTCCCTGGCCATGCAAGCCACCACGCCGGGGGACAGGGCGCAGGCGGAAAATCAGCTCACCGGCGCGCTCAAGAGCCTGTTTGCGGTCGCGGAAAACTATCCTGATCTGAAGGCGAACCAGGAATTCTTGCAGCTCCAAGCCTCCTTGAACCAGACCGAAGACGCCATCCAGAACGCCCGCCGCTATTACAACGCCGTGATCCGTGATCTGAATACCAAGATTCAGTCCTTTCCAACCAACCTCCTGGCCGGAATGTTTGGGTTCGTGCCGCGTCAGTTCTTTGAACCCGCAGCCGCCGATCGCGAACCGGTTGCCGTCAAGTTCTAAGGGAAAAGGATCGCGATGCCTGGATCATGGTGGGTCGGGCAATGACCTTTCCGTCGAAAGTTGTTTTGGCGCGCGCCCGCTTGGCGCAGCGGGAGCGCTGGGCCCACCTGCGGTGGCTCCTTCTTGCTTGGTTGCTTGTCCTGGCCACGCCGCTCTTCGCCCGGAGCTGGCGCGTGACCGACTTCGAAGACACGATTTCGGTGGGCGCAGACGGCTCTGCGGCCGTCGAGGAACGCATTGCCCTCGAGTTCCGTGGAGAGTGGCACGGCATCCACCGCTTCATTCCGGTCGAATATCCCGGGCCGCACGGCACCAACTACACCCTCTTTCTCAACGTCATCAGCGTCACCGACGACCACGCCAACCCGTTGCGATACGAATCCTCCCTCTCCCACGGTTATCGCGACCTGAAGATCTACATCCCGGAAGCAGTCGACAGCACGCGCACCTTGGCCATTCATTACCTGGTGCGCAATGCAATTCGTTTCTTCGAAGACCACGACGAATTCTACTGGAACGTAACCGGCAACGACTGGCCCGTCCCCATCGATCATGCCTCGGCCTTGATAACCTTTCCCCCGGCGGCCGCCGGTTCTCTGCGGGTGCAGGCCTTTACCGGGTTCTATGGCTCGGCTCAACAGGATGCCACCTCCGAGGTGACAGGCTCAGAAGCTCGCTTTCAAACCTCCCATCCCCTGCCCATGCGCGGAGGCTTGACGGTGGATATCTATATTCCGAAAGCTATCCTCGAGGAACCCGGTGCCTTCACCCGGGCCGCTTGGTTTGTGGGCAGCAATCCCATCATCCTGCTGCCCTTGTGGACCTTGGCGGTGATGTTCAGCTTGTGGTGGGGTTGGGGACGCGATCCCGACCCCGGGCTTTCCGTGGCCCCGATGTATGAGCCGCCACCCGGAATTTCACCGGCCGAAGCCGGCACTCTCCTCGGCGACGCCATTCATCCTCGCGACATTACTTCGACGATTATCGATTTGGCGGTGCGCGGCATGGTCAAGATCGAACAGACCGGGGAACAGGGCGTGCTCTTTCATCACCCCGACTGCATCCTACATTTGCTGGTCCCCCGCGAGAACTGGCAAGGCTTGCAGCCGCATGAACGTGTCATGCTCGAAAACATCTTCGCCGGCGGCAGCGAGACGCGGCTTTCGGATCTGAAGAACCGCTTTTACACGGCCGTTCCCGTCATCCGCCAGGACATCATGGCGGAGTTGAAGAACAAGGGAATCTACCGGCTCGATCCGGAGTCCGCAAATAGCTATAGCTTGGTTGCCATTCTCGTTATTGTGGCTCCCTTTTTGCTGCTTCAGTTCCTCTGGCACAAGGACGTCTTCGCGTCCCTAGGCCCCGTGATCGTGAGCGCAATCGTCTCTGCCATCGTTTGGTGGCTGTTTGCGCGAGAAATGACCGCGAAAACCCTCAAGGGTGTCCAGACTCGAATCGCGGTCCTGGGGTTCCAGGAATTCATGAACCGGGTAGACGCTGATCAGCTCCAGCGCATGCCCTCCGATACCTTCGAGAAATATCTGCCCTACGCCATGGCGCTTGGGGTGGAGCATCACTGGGCGCGGGCGTTTGCCGGAATCGTGAAAGACCCTCCCCGCTGGTACGTGGCACCCGGGGGATATGGCTACGGCATGGGATTCAATCCCATCTTGTTCTCGAACTCGATCGACGGCCTGGCTAGCAACATGCACCGGGTCTTCGTCTCTGCCCCTCGCGCCAGCTCGACAGGATCGGGATGGAGGGGCGGCGGATTTTCAAGCGGCGGCGGTTTCTCCGGCGGCGGTTTTGGCGGTGGTGGAGGCGGCGCATTCTGATGGCAAGCCGATCCCTCCGCCCCGCTCCATCGCGCCCTCAGTCCATTTCAACAGCCAGCCACTCGAGCTTGTCGTCGCGCTCGATCTGCAGCACCAGCGGGGAATTCGGATTCAGATTCTTGAGCAGGTCGCGTAACTGTTCGACCGAATCGACGCTCTTGCCGTTCAGGCTATGAATCACATCGCCCGTTCTCAACCCCGTCTCCGGGCCCAGGAGTTCAGCGGCGCGAGCGATGACGACCACTCCGGTTGCAATGCGCAAGGTGCCCACGACCGATCGAAACTGATCGTCCAAGTCCACCGCCAAAATTCCCAGCGGCTCGACCAGGCTCTTTTCAGGATCGACCTCGTCCATGAGCTTGTCCATCGGGTCGCGTTGCTCGACCACCGGAATCAGCAGGGTTTTCTGCTCGCTGCCCCGCTTCACCACCAGTTTCAGGACTTCGTCCACCGGATGCAGGTACAGGGCGGCCATCAGCGAAGGAAGCGTAGTGATCGGCCGGCCATCGGCGCTGACCACAATGTCTCCGATCTCCAGGCCGGCGGATGCGGCCGGACCTCCGGGGGTGACATCGCATACGATGACGCCGAATGCTTGGGAAAGCCCCAGGCCTTCGGCGAGGGTGGGCGTGATGTCTTGCGTAGCCGCCTCGATCTCAACCCGGTGAACGTGGCCATACTTCCGCAGGCTCTGATACACGAAGCGTACGATTCGGGCGGGAATCGCGAAGCCCAGGCCTTCACTGCCTCCCCCCTGGGACAAAATCATGGTGTTGATTCCGAGTACGGATCCGTCCATGTCCACCAAAGGGCCGCCGCTGTTGCCGGGATTGATCGGGGCATCGGTCTGGATGTAGACCATGGGGCTCTTCGGATCGGGCTGCCGGCCCACCGCGCTCACCACCCCCATCGTGACCGAGTTTTCGAGGCCTTCCGGGCTGCCCATAGCGAACACGAGCTGACCTTGACGCGCTGACCGCGCACTCGCCAGGGAAAGCGTGGGCAGGCCCTTCTCCGGGATCTTGAGAAGAGCTAGATCGGTTTCTTTATGCACGCCAATCAACTTTGCATCTTCCACGCGTTCTTTGCCGACCGGCTGAACCTGCGAAAGCTCCCCCGCCGGCGCCGGCAGTAGGACGCGAATGCGCCGGGCCCCTTCGACGACGTGGGCGTTCGTGATGATGAAGCCGCTCGGATCGACGATGACTCCCGAGCCGAGGGCACGCTGGCGCCCCACCACCGCGGTCTGACGATGGGTGCCCTCTTCGACCGCGCCGTAGCCGGTCACCTGAATTTGCACGACCGCCGGGGCAATTCTCTCGACCAGAGCTTCGAGCGATGCATTCAGCTCTTTGAGCAGGGTCGGCCTCTCCGCCGGTGGCGGGCTGGCTGCCTGCCCCGGATCCCTGATCGGGTTGGCCTTGGCGGGAGTCGCAGAGACCGAGCTAGGCTTCGGCGTTGGACTGCTGGCTGGCGGCTGGGCAAACCCCGCCGCCGAAACCCACAGCAGGGCAAGGCTCGAGCCGAGCACGCCGCGGCAAATTCGGGAGCAGCGTTTGCTTCGAGTCATCCTCATAAACTCCTTTCCACTCCTCGGACTGAACTGAGAATCCATTCGTCCCAAGTCCGACCCGCAAGTCGAACGAGAGACGACATTCGAGTGGTCCCCGCGCGATGGGGAACCTAGTTTTCTACCTTCTGCGCGATCTTTCCGGCCGGAATCGTGCTTTGCGGGGCGCAGCTTCCATGATATAAGGGCAGATTAGTAGAATCTTACCTCCACAGGAGAGGCTTGATGGAGCTGGCTCTTACGGATAGCAACGGCCAGAAGCGAGGAGGGGTTGTGTCCGAATCACGGACGGGAAAACGCTTCCCTCTGGAATTACCGATTAAGATTCACAAGGCGGAAGAGGGTGGGCAACATTCTGGGGTGACTGGAAACCTGAGCGCCGCGGGCGTTTACATCCGCGCCGACGCCGCACTCGAAGTAGGGTCCACTGTCGAGTTTGAGATCGTTCTTCCTGCCGACGTAACCGGCGCGAAGGAACCGGTGATTGTACAGTGCCGTGGGCGCGTGGTCCGCGCCGACGAACCGGGAGCAGGCAACACGAAAGCGCGTGGCGTGGCCTGCGTCATCGATTCCTATGATTTCGTTCGCCGGGAATAAAGAAATTTCCGTTTTTTCCGCGGCCTGGGAGCGGTCGCGAGGGGCACGAGGGGAATCGGACCGGTCGGAATGCTCCCTTGGTGCCGAGCCGGTGCCGCACACAACTTTGAGGTGATGACGCCATGCTGAAATTGATTTTGGCCGATAATCAGGCCATCTTCCGCGCGGGAATCGCGAAGGTGCTGGCGGTGGAAGACGAGATGCGTATTGTGGCGCAGGCGCAAACAGCGGAGCAAATGTTCATGGCCGTGGACAAGTTCCGGGCCGCAGTGCTGATTGTGGCCGGCGGATTTCACGCTGACTTTAACGCGGTTCTGCAGAGTGCGAACAAGGTCAAAACGCGGGTGGTGGTGCTCGCCGATACCGGCGAGAGTGCACAACGATACATGGGCGCCGGTGCGCATGGCGTGGTCTATCGCAACGTGACCAGTTCCGCCCTGGTCGATTGTGTGCGTAAGGTGGCGCGCGGCGAAACTTGGGTGCAGGACATCGCCGTACCTAGCGAACTTACGGAAAACGACATTGTGGGTTTGCGCGTGCGTGACCGCCTGACGGCAAAGGAGCTGCGCATCGTCGCCCTCATCGTGCAGGGCTATAAGAACAAAGAAATCGCCGCCCAGCTGGGGACCACCGAGCAAGTCATCAAGAATTACCTGCGCAACGTCTACGACAAGATTGGCGTCTCCGACCGGCTGGAGCTCGCCCTCTTTACCATCCATCACCGCATCCTGAACGAAGCCGCGGCCGCGACCGCAGCCGCACAACCCACAGCCGGACAGGCCGTGCCTTCGTAGAGAAATTCTGGATCGTGGCGCAGGGGGGAGAGAAAAGAGCCTCTTCTCCCCGCCCATGCCCTCGGACAGGACATGGGTCTCTTCGCCCAGAAGACGCGCAGGCCAAGAATCAGCGAGAGATCTATGCCCTTTTCTCCGCAATCGACTTGGCTTGGGTGAACAGGTAGAGGTAATCAGGACCGCCCGACTTCGAATCGGTTCCCGACATGTTGAATCCACCAAAGGGGTGAGCCCCGACCATCGCTCCCGTGCATTTGCGATTGATGTACAAATTGCCCACGTGGAATTCGCGCATGGCCCGCTCGATCTTGTCTCGCGACCGGGTGTAGAGGCTTCCGGTTAATCCAAATTGCGTATCGTTGGCGATCTCGAGCGCATGCTCGTAGCCTCTGGCTTTGATCACCGCGAGCACGGGTCCGAAAATTTCCTCCTGCTCGAGCTTGGACTTGGGCTCGATGTCAGCAATCACCGTAGGCTGAAGGAAATAACCTTCCCCCGCACGAGCGGCCCGCCCACCCCCGGTGATGAGGCGTCCGCTTTTCTTTCCATATTCGATGTAGCCGAGAATGGACTCGAGGGCGGCTTGGTTGATCACCGCTCCCATATTGGCATTTTCCGCCGGATCGCCGACGGTGACTTTTTCCGTCCGAGCCTTCAGACGTTCGAGAAAGCGATCGTAGATTCGCTCGTCGATAATGGCCCGCGAGCAGGCGGAGCACTTTTGTCCCTGGAAGCCGAAGGCAGATTGCGCGACTCCCTCGACCGCCGCGTCCAGATCGGCATCGGCATCGACAATGATCGCATCTTTGCCCCCCATTTCGAGGATGGTGCGCTTGACCCAGAGCTGGCCGGAAGCGATCTGCGCCGCACGCTGATTGATGTCCAAGCCAACTTCCCGCGAGCCGGTGAATGCGATGTAACGGGTCTTCGCATGGGACACAACTGCGTTCCCGAATGTCGCACCCGCTCCCGGGCAGAAGTTCACCACCCCTTCGGGAAGCCCCGCCTCTTCGAGCAGCTCGACAAACTGCGCCGCGACGGTGGGCGCATCGCTCGAC
>JASHSL010000419.1 GCA_030040855.1 Terriglobales bacterium | reverse complement strand
TCGCCAAGCTGCGAATGGAAGTCCCTTTGTCACCGATGAGGGCCATCACCTGCTCGATTGTTTTTTCGGCCAGATTCCTGATCCCGCAGCTCTGGCGCGCAAGCTCGAAACCATGCCTGGCGTGGTCGAACACGGCTTGTTCCTCGGCATGGCGGACGTGGTGCTCCTCGGCAAGGGCAGCAAAGTTGAGGAACTACGGCGTTGCTAACCGGTTTCCGATTTTCGGCGACGCCGACTCCCATGGCGGGTTCTTAGCAAGCGAACTGCTGGCTGTTTTTCTCGCCTCTTCGTAGGACTTTCCATTTTCGTGGGAGTTGGTAGCGCCACACCCAGGCCGCCATCTTTCTGAATCTGCTGGTGATGGCATTCATGCAGGTCGGAAAAGAAGTCGGAGTCCCGCCCGAACCCCGGCCTGAGTCCCGTGCTATAATTTTGCATCTCACTCGCCCGGTGATTGGACGGAGGGTTCTATCGATAAGCGTTTTATCCGCATCAACGAACGTATTCGTGCGCGGGAAGTGCGCGTGATCGACGATGAAGGCCGACAGATCGGCATCCTGCCTCCCTACGAAGCGCTCAAGTTGGCCCGGGAAAAGAATCTGGATCTGGTAGAGGTTTCACCTACGGCCCAGCCGCCCGTGTGTCGCATCATGGACTATGGCAAGTATCTCTACCAGCAGGAAAAAAAGGAGAGGGAAGCCAAGAAACATCAGAAAACGATCACCGTGAAAGAGGTGAAGTTTCGCATCAACGTGGACGACCACGATTATGAAACCAAGAAAAATCACGTGCTGCGTTTTCTCGAAGATGGCGACAAGGTCAAAGCTACGATTTTCTTCCGCGGTCGCGAGATGACGCGGACCGGGCTGGGGCGGGAAATTCTGGAGCGTCTGATTAAGGACGTAGAACAAAAGGGAATGGTGGAGTTCCGTCCGCGTCAGGAAGGAAACACTTTGCATGCGATTCTGGCTCCTAAGCGTGAGGGGAGAGACAAGCCGCAGCCTGCGGTACAGGATCGCCTGAAACAAGGATAGAAACGGTGCCTTCGCCCATGCTGGTTTGCGCGAGGGAGGCTTGCCGAAGGTTCTCTTATGCCCAAATTGAAGACTCATAAAGGCGCTGCCAAGCGCTTCAAGAAAACCGCCAAGGGAAAAGTAAAGCGGCGGCATGCCTTTTTGCGCCACATTTTGACGTCGAAACGGCACAAGCGGAAAAAGAAATTGGGGGGCGCCATCCTGGTAAGCGACGCCGATACCCCCAAGGTCAAAAGAATGATTCCGTACTAGCGGTAGCGACTTGCTAGCCGTGAATGCTAGCCGGCGTGTGAAGAGGCCATTCGAGAGCCGCCATGGCGGATTTGCCCTAGAGCCGTCTCCTACCTCCAGCCGCCGTCAATGAACGCCCAAAGGAGCCAGTCATGCCTCGTGTCAAGCGCGGTACCAAGCGCCACGCCAAGCGTAAGAAAATCCTCGATCGTGCCAGTGGCTATTTTCTGACGAAATCCAAGCTATACCGCTCGGCCAAGGAAGCGGTGGAGCGCGGCCTGAAATTCGCCTATTCCGGACGCAAGCAGCGCAAGCGCCAGTTTCGGGCGCTATGGATCATACGCATAGGCGCCGCCGCCCGGCTCCATGGCCTCAGCTATAACCAGTTCATCCATGGGCTCAAGAAGACGGGCGTCGAATTGGACCGCAAGATACTGGCGGATCTGGCGGTGAATGACGCGGCCGCGTTCAAGAACCTCGCCGAGCAGGCCAAAGTTGCTCTCAGCAAGGCGGCCTGACCCGCCTTCGCGCTGTCGATTGGCGGCTGGTTGGCTTCGAGGCCAATCGAAGTCCTCCCTCGACTACCCATTCTTTCGAGCGCCATGCGCTCGATTGCGGGTTGCGCAGTTGCCGCGAAGTGCGCTCGCTACGGCGGTCGAGCGAGAAGGGAGTTAACCGAAAACTTGGCCTATACCGTTTCCAAACTGAAAGACTTCTCGGCGGCAGCTCTCGATAAAGCCGCGGCCCAACTGCTGCGCGCTCTGGCGGAAGAGGCTCTGGAAGTCAAGCACGAGTCGGCTTGGAAGACATTCCGCGATCACTGGATGGCACGCAAGGATGGCGTGCTTACCTTGCTGAATGATTGCTGGTTGAAGGCGGCGCCGCCGGACGCGAAGCGCCAGGTGGGCCAGCGCGTCAATGAACTGAAGCGTCAAGTCGAAGAGACGGTCGAACGAAGCAGGCAACGGGTAGAAGACTCCTCGCGGTCCGACCGTCTGGAAGCAGAGCGCGTCGACATAACCCTGCCCGGCATTCAGCGCGAGATTGGTGCCGAGCACCCGATCATGAAGACGCTGAACGGAATGCTGGCCGTCTTTCGCCATCTGGGATATTCGATTGAGGAAGGCCCGGAGATTGAGACCGACTACTACAACTTCGAGGCCTTGAACTTCCCCCCCAATCATCCGGCGCGCGACACCCAGGACACCCTGTTCATCGCCCGGCAACAGGCAAAGCCTTTGCGCGAGCAGTTGTTGCTGCGAACCCATACCTCTCCCGTCCAGATCCGGACCATGGAGAGGAAGAAGCCGCCGCTGCGGATCGTGATTCCCGGCAGGGTCTATCGCAAAGACCCTTCCGACGCCACCCACTCGCCCATGTTCCATCAGATCGAGGGTCTCGCGGTGGATACCAACATCACCTTCGGCGATCTGAAGGGCACGCTCGATTACGCCATGAAGGCGTTCTTCGGATCGAGTGTAAAGACCAGTTTCCGGCCGTCGTTTTTTCCCTTTACCGAGCCGAGCGCCGAGCTGATGGTAAGTTGCTTTCTCTGTGGCGGGAGGGGAACGCAGGGCGGCGCACCTTGCCGTCCTTGTAAGCAGACCGGATGGATCGAAATTCTCGGCTGCGGCATGGTCGATCCCAATGTGTTCCAATTCGTGAAGCACAATGGCTATGACCCGGAGAGAATTTCCGGATTCGCCTTCGGCATGGGCGCAGATCGTATTGCCCTGCTGCGCTA
>JASHSL010000418.1 GCA_030040855.1 Terriglobales bacterium | reverse complement strand
CGGGAGAACGCGATTCGGGTGAAAGGCCATGGCGATTTGCTGGTCTACCGGGCGCGCTGCTGTAATCCCATCCGCGGCGAAGCGATCGTAGGCTACGTCACCCGGGGCAAGGGAGTGGCCGTGCACGCCGTACATTGCCCGAACGTCGACAATCTTCTCTACGAGCCCGACCGAAAGATCGAGGTGGAATGGGCCCAGGATGACTCGACGCCCAGTTCCTATCCGGTGAAACTTACCGTCTTCTGCGACGATCGTTTCGGAATGCTCAAACAGATCACCTCGATCATTAGTGACACCAAGACGAATATCCGCAACATCGAAGCACGCACTCACAACGGCCGCGGCAATGTCGACGTGATCCTCGATATTGTGGATCTAAAGCACCTGGAGGACATCATTAATGGGGTACGAAAAATTCCTGGTGTTCACGATGTACAGAGGCTGCAGAAAATCTAAGAACGGCCGCCCGACGCTGGCTTTGGAGGATCGATGCGCGAGCTGATCGCGAGCAACGACGCTCCCCGGGCGATTGGGCCCTACTCCCAGGCGGTTCGGGCGAATGGGTTCGTATTTTCCTCGGGGCAGGTAGCCATCGATCCCGCCACCCAGCGGGTGATCGAGGGCGATATCACCGCCCAAACCGATCGTGTGCTCAAGAATCTGTCATCCGTCTTGAAAGCGGCAGGAACCGGGCTGGACAAGGTCGTGCGCACGACCGTATTTCTGAAAAACATGGGTGACTTCGCCGCCATGAACGAGGTCTACGGCCAATACTTCCCGTCGGCTCCCCCCGCCCGATCGACGGTCGAGGTTGCCCGCCTGCCCAAAGACGTGCTGGTCGAAATTGATGTGATCGCACTTGCCTAAACCGCCCCGCCCCAGGCTGAGGAGTCAGGGAACGGGTGTTTCACGAAAGGGAACATTTCCCTGGACTTTGTGGAATCTGCCTTTATGATTCTTACTGGTTTTTTTTAAGGAGCATGTCTCATGCACAAGGCATTGTGGATGGCAGCAGCGGTTGGGTTTTTTCTGAGCGCGGCATTCTCGCAGGGTGCCCCGGATACCAGTGCGCCTACGAAGGTGACCGGAGCTCCGACCAAGACCGCGGATGGACTCGAGTACTGGGACATCAAGGTGGGCACCGGTGCCACGGCTCAGGCCGGCCAGACGGTGAAGGTGCACTACACCGGATGGCTTACCAACGGCAAGAAATTCGATAGCTCGGTCGATCATGGCCAACCCTTCTCGTTCCAGCTGGGGGCAGGGCAGGTCATCAAAGGATGGGACGAAGGCGTTGCCGGAATGAAAGTCGGCGGCAAGCGTCAGCTGCGCATTCCTCCCGAACTCGGCTACGGACAGCGCGGCTATCCTCCTATCCCGGCGAACGCCACCCTCATCTTTGACGTGCAATTGTTGGGTGTGCAGTAGGGAATTGGGGGAATCCGTTGCGCTGCCGTTCCAAGGCGTAATGCAGAATCGGGCGACTACACAATAGGTATGTGATCGATCACCAGATCATGGTCGTAGACTGTCCCATCCACGCAAATCCGGCCAAATGCGAAGTCTTCAAATCTCATGAAAACACCTCCAACATCTGGCGTCAGCGCCAGTCCATACCCCCTTCCTCCCAATCGAGGTGTCGCAGAGATTTTTGTTTCGGGTACCCGTGTTGTTTGGCGAAAATACGCGCAAGGACGACTTCAACGGTCTGGGATCGGCTCCTGCTTTTGGAGTGCGGCGCACGCTCTTTCTGACTACAATCGCTGCTCACACGGTATCGTGCGATTCGGGATGGAAAGAACGTTCGTCTATGCTGTGGAAAACTTTTAGGAATTCCTGATGTCAATTCCGGTGGTACCTCCCCGATTTCCACAATTGTAAACACGATCTTCCGGTGTATATGTCAAGGGAAAAAAATAGGAGAATAGGAATCGCGCAATTTTCGATAGCAAACGCCAAAGCTAGCGACCCGCGAAAAGTCCAGCCTCTTTTGGTTCCAGAAGATCCAAAGGCTCCGGTTTCTCTCGCTCCCATTCTTACCCCCCACGGCCATCTCAGCTTGGTCCAGCAAGATGAAGCATCTCCTCTCGAACCGGCAGCGGCCAAACGTCTGCTGAAGGCATTCGCCCGAGGTTCGGGTCACGGTCTCCTCCAACTCGGAGCGAGTGAAGTGGGGACCACGCTGACTCCCGTTCTGTCCTATTGGCGAGAATTGGGAAGCCGGTATGTGGCACTGCTCTGTACCCTGCCGGATGATGAGGGAGATCCGAGGAAGATTCGGGTTCCGCTATCTCCCGAAGCCGAATTGGCTCAGTTTGTCCTGTCCGTCCCGCCGATGACTGGGGCTGAGTATCTCAGCACAGCGATTCTCGATGCTCTCTGGCAGGAGCTGGATGCCGCCTTCAGGATCGAGTTACACGAATCGCAAAGCACGGTCCAGGATTTCCTCAAAACCCGTAATCCTTTGTGGAACCTTGTAGGCCGCGTGCACTTCAACCTGGCCGAAAACCGTAAAGAAGAAGCCACCCCATTTGCCTTCCTGGCAACCTATACCACCCGTCTCTCCGCGCACGGCAAAGCCCAGCATCTTCCCTTGGGTCAAGCTCTGCGGGAATATGCCGGTGCGGGCAATAAAGATCGCCTTTTGTCCTTGCTGCTTCCTGTTCAGCGAGCAGGAGAAACCTGCTCCTGGCTCAAAGCCATGATTGACGCGGGCGAGATCTTCCATCCCTTGCGCTGGAAGCCTAAAGAGGCCATGCAGTTTCTGAGTGACGTCCCGCAGCTCGAGGCCGCCGGAGTGATCGTCCGCATGCCGGCTGCTTGGCGGGGCAATCGTCCGTCGCGCCC
>JASHSL010000417.1 GCA_030040855.1 Terriglobales bacterium | reverse complement strand
ACTCGAGCGCGCTCATGATCCAGGCCACCTGATGCACCATGTTTTCGGTTACGTTGCCGCCGGAGAATTCCCAGAATAACCGCCAGTTGATGAGGCGAAACGGATCAAAGGGACGGTCCCGTCGGCCGTTCAGGAATGCGCTCCAGTTGACATTGTCGGCGGTGCAATCGGCAGGGACCGGGCGCACCCACTGGCCTTGGCCGTGGGGCGTATTGCGGCTCATCCAGGACTCCACCTGCGTCACCTTTCCCGTCAGTCCATCCCGGATCCATTGCTTGACGTCCGCCAAGGCTCCGGAACTCTCCCATTGCAGTCCGATCTGCACCACGCGCCCGGATTGCCGGGCGGCCGCCAGACATGCGTCGGCTTCGGGAATCGACCAGGTCATGGTTTTTTCCGCGTACAGATCCTTGCCCGCAGCGAGCGTATCCAGGAAGTGGCGGGCGTGGGTGTGCAGTGGGCTGGCAACAATAACCGCATCCACATCGGTTCGATCGAGGAGCCGACGATGATCGTCGAAGGTGAGGACACCGGGCGCCATTTTTTTTGCCTCGTCGAAGCGACCCCGATAGACATCGGCAATGGCCACGACCTGTACCTTGGGAACGGCCTGGACCTCTTCGAGTAAGTCCTGACCGCGATTGCCGACCCCGATCATTCCCACCCGAACCCGGTCATTGGCCCCGAGCACGCGCGCCGGCGGGTAGGCCAGCACCGCCGCCGTCCCGAAGGCAGTCTGCTTCAAAAAGTCCCGCCTAGTCTGGTTCATCATGGTTGTCGTCGGTTACAACGCCCCGGCTTTCTCTAACAAAGCCTTCATCCCCGACCAACTCCGGCGCGAGGATTCTTCCGGTGTGCCACCGTTCCAATGGGTTTCCAAGCTCACGGCGAAGTGATAGCCGTCGCGTTTCAACGCCGCAAATTGTCCGCGCCAGTCGACGATGCCCGTCCCCATGGCCGCCCACTCGTACTCCTGGCCTTGCTTCACCACATCCTTGCAATGGCAGTGGCCAATCCGCTCCTTGGGCAGAAGATTGTAGCCATCAGGATAGGCCCGCTCGCCGTTGGCCGCCGCGTTTCCCGGATCCCAATTCAGCATCAGGTGCGGAGATTGGACCGCACGCAGAACCTCGGCCGCTTCCGCCCCGGTACGGGTATTGAGTCCCCCGTCATTTTCGAGGAGCAGAATGACTCCCCGCTTTCCCGCCTTTTCGGCGGCGCCGCGCAAGGTGTCATTGATGGCTTCGCGATAGGGCGCCGGATTGTCCAATCTCCAGAAATCGAAGCAGCGCACGCGATCGGTAGCAAATGCCTGCGCCAAGTCGAGGCTCCGCTCAAGAACCTCCTCCTGTTGCGCAAAGGTGAAGTTGGCGTGAAAATCCTCCGCCTGTCTTTCCTTGGCTCGAGGATCGTCCTTCCACGCTGCCTTAAAGAGCGGACTGGCGATGTCGGTCACGCGGAGCTCGTATTTCTTAAGAATCCGCTGCGCTTCGGCAATTTCCTTGGCGTCGAGAGTGACGATGTTCTTCTGCCACATCCCCCGCAGTTCGATCCACCGCATTCCGAATTCGCGTGCGGCCACTTCGCAGGCTCGTCCGAAATCCTCGGAGATTTCGTCGTTGATGACCGAGACTCGAAAGGGCGAGTGAAGGACGGGAGCTGGCGTCGGCCGGTCCCCACCGGGGAAGGATGCGGCCAGGGCAGTGGTCGCCGTCGCCCCAACCAGGAAATCACGCCGCGAAATTCCGACTTTTGCGCTCATTCGCATCCTGCTCAAACCGCCTGCGCCGCCTCTTTCTTCAAACTGATGGTTGCGTTCGTGATCAGTGGCCTTGCCCAAAAGCCAACACTGAAGACAACGCCAAAGGTGATGTAGAGGAACGCAGCGCCACTGCGCAGTCCGAGATGATCGCCAATCCGGCCGATGATGAGCGGCACAATCGCACCCCCCATGATTCCCGTGCTCAAAATGCCGGAGAAGGACCCGTGATACTCCGCCACCGAATTGAGCGCGAGCGAGACGATGATCGGCCACATGATCGAAGCGAACAGACCAATGCCGGGGAAGGCTACGACTGACACATGGGCCGGTCCAAACAGTGCGGCGGACAAGCAGGCCAGAGCGCCCACCGAGGTTGCGATCAGCAGCTTGCGGCTGTCGAAAATCTTCAGCAGCAACATGCCAATTAAACAGCCCACGGTGAGCAATCCCCAAAACCAGGAAACCACGGCTGCGCCCGTGGTGTGGGGATCGAAGCCGTGGTACTTTTGCAGAAATTCCGACATCCAGTCGGCGGTTCCCTGTTCGCAGCCGACATAGGCGAACATGGCGACAAAATACATCCAGACAATGGGTTTGCGCACCAGGCTGCGATACATCTCCATCGAACCGGCCTGCTCCTCGTCGGTGTGCTCGACCTGGGGAAATCGGGTGAAGGCCAGAATCACCACCATGAGAAAGGCAAACACGGTGAAAATCCAGTACACCGACGCCCAGGGCAGTCCCGCGGGCGTCAAAGCGCCGAGAACGCGGAGAAGGACATTGGTGCGGAGGGCGGGGGTCCCCAGATTCAGCACCAGGTAGGAATAAATGCGCGGGCTGAGGAACGACGCGCTGCAGAAGATGAATTGCGCAAACGCCGAGTTAAATGCGTAATGCTCTTCTCCCCCGGCAACGCGCAACAAAGGATTGATCGCCACCTGTAGAACCGCCATCCCGGCTCCGATGACGAAATAGGAAACCATGGCCACGCGATATTGGGGAAACAAGGCAAAGCTTAGCGAGCCCAGGGTGCCGGCGAGAAAGGCCACGATCATCACCGGCTTCTCCCGAAAGCGCTCCACCAGGAAGCCGGCGGGAATCGACATGACCCCGTAGGCAATGAAGAAAGCGAATGCCAAGAAACCCGCCGCCGTCAAGCTCACGTGAAAGCTGCTGATGATGTCCGGAACGATAGGACCAAGAATGTTGGTGAGAAGCGACATCACGAAGAACGTGAGGAAGACCAAAGCGACCATTTGGCGGTTTCTCGTCATAGGTTCGAGCGCGTTCCGAGCGATCGCTAGTCGGCTCCAAGCCTCAGGCGCACACTTCTTGCCGGCCGAATCGGTGATGCCAGACTCTGGCTGCGCCAATGAGATTCGCGTCCTCTCCCAGAGACGCCAGCACCAGTTCCGTCTTCTCGAGCGGGACGAAGCGGCAGCCCTGGCGCATCACGCCGCGGATTTTCTCGAGAAAAAGATCCGCGCTCTTCATCAGGCTGCCCCCCAACACGATGGCCTCAGGCGTAAACAGATTGATCAGATTGGCCAAACCCAGACCTAAATAGTACGCCTCTCGCCTAACCGCCCGGCCAGCCAACTCATCTCCTTGCCGCGCCAGTTGGCAGACACGCTCGGCCGTGGGATGGTCGCCAGACTCGGAATCGGGAGGCCGCTCGCTCGCGAACCAGGCCGCCATCGCCGGACCGGTTGCCAGCGCCTCCCAGCAGCCGCGGAATCCGCAAGAGCAAGGGGGGCCGGAAGGGTCAATCACGTGATGGCCAATTTCCGGGTGCGCCCCGTCGACGCCGCGGTAGAGTTGCCGGTTCACAATGATGCCGCCGCCGATTCCGGTCCCGAGGGTCACGTACACCAAGTTCGAGCGATTCTTTCCCGCACCCCAACCCGCCTCGCCGAGAGCGCCAGCGTCGCCGTCATTTTCAAGCGCCACGCGTACCTTGAAAATGTCCGCCAGCTGGCGCACCGGATTTCTTCCCCGCCAGCGGGGCAGAAAGTCGACGTCACCGAATTGGCCGGTGACGGGGTTGACCGGGCCGGTGGAACCGATTCCGATGCCCTCGATCTTCTTCCCCGCATCCGCGAAGGTTTTCCGCAGCATGCCGACCACAACTTCCAGCCCATCCTCGTAGCTGCGTTCGGCCTCCGTGGCCGATTCCATGCGGGACAGCACTCTGCCCTCGCCATCCACCACCCCCACCGCGATCTTGGTTCCCCCGATGTCGACCGCCCCGATCATAGTTCCTGTTGGCACAAGCGTT
>JASHSL010000416.1 GCA_030040855.1 Terriglobales bacterium | reverse complement strand
GCGAAAGCAGCAACCTCGCACAGCGGCGGGGAAAAGTAATGATTCGGCGGCGTCAACTATCGACCGATCGCGTCGAGGTTTGCGATGCCGGTGACTTCGACCCTTGGAAAGTTGCGCTAGACTACGGTGCGCGTGTTCCACTATCGCCAGCACCAACCCCAAGCGGAACGTGACCGAGGCTTATCGGTCGACCCATCTTTGGCGTTCAGCAGGTCAGCACGCGCTTTCTGATCCGCATGGCCAAGAGTCGCTGAACATTGAACCCGCGCTAGGTCGACTGCCGTGCGGGATCAATTGAGCGGTGCGCTCCCGAAACCCGCCGCGCCGCGCACGGGTTTGGAGGGAACGCCGCTAGATTTAATGCTTGCGTTTGCGGGTTGGTGTGATGCCCATTACGGCTCCATGATGAGGCTTCATTAGTGACGCTCGTCAGCATCCTCGGGCACAGAACCGAGCTTTTCGCCATCCGCGTGAATGTTGGCGGGAACGGCCATTTGTTCCCCCGTAGGGCCGGGAGGTATGAGCGAGCTCACGATTTGATGGATGCTCCGCCGGTGGTTGCTGAGTACAAACATCACATGGATGGATGCTCCCGACAAGCCGGCGCCGGGGGGACTTCCGCCGGCAAGTGAAAGCCACGTACTTTGCTGCGGCAAAGCCAGGTCCCGGCGTGCTACTGCTGCCTCAGGTCAACGGACACGCAAAGCCTGGGACGAGGTAGCGGCGCAGCTTGCGGCGGCTGGAATCAACACGCTCCCGCTGGATACGAGCGGACACGGCGAGAGCGGTGGTACGCCCTACGAAAAGCTGACGCGGAACCACGCAAGCACTGGCGCGGATGGCCTGACGACGTTGCAACCGCGCTAACATTTTTAAGGTCGCAGCCGGGAGTTGATCGCGAGGTGATTGGCCTTAGGCGAAGCAGGCGTACTCGGCGGTTGACAATTCTGTGGAGGCGGCGCGCCGCCATGCCGCAGACATCAGGTCACTGGTATTGCTTTCGGGAGAGACTTTTCATGATGGACTGCAATTCCTTCACCGGGCGTGGCAATTGCCCGAGCTGTTCATCTTCTCCGATGACGACGAATACCCTCCCACCCCAGGATGCAATGAAACTGCTCTACGTCACCGCATCCAACGCAGCAAAAAGCTGGTGCACTACCCTGCGGCGGAGGATGCGCCTTGGCTCGGGTATGAACCCTTCGACCTCGGCAGAGTTGCCGCCAAGGGTGACCACGGAACCGACATATTCCAGGTTCATCCGGAGCTACGCGGCATCATCGTGCACTGGTTTGTAACCACATTGATTCAAACACCAAGCCACGCTCCGGCCGATACTTTGGCAGCAGCACCAATCCTGAACCAACGGCAAATGCCCGACGAATCAGTCAGGGCAAACAGCAATTATTAGAATCTCAGCGAAAGGCTCCACAGGCGCAGTTGTGGTTGGAAATTGCGGTGGAACATTATCGGAGAGGACTATCAGCGGGTCGGAGACATCAAGGCGGCAATCGAAATCTTCTAGCTCAATCTTTTGGCTTCTCCGGACTCAGCCGATGCAAACTCAAGCCTGGCCGACGCCTATCTCGCAGATGGACAGAAGAAGCGCGCGCCCGCCAGTATGCCGAAAAGGCGCTGGCCCTGCTCGATTCTGACGCGGCACCAGCATCGTCATGGTCCGACACGGTGCCGCGGCGCGGCCGAATAGGTCACAGCGCCGAGCAGACACTAGCGAGCGCCGATGGTTTAAAAAGTCGATCGTCACCGAAGTAAATTCGTTCAGAACATCCGCTGCAAGAATCCCGTCGACCCACTTCTTCATGCCTTTGTTCATGACCGGGTACTATCGGTACTAGAAAAGCGCCCTTTGCGCGGTCAGGTCTTCTCAACCCGCTCCACCCGTGGCTTCGATGCCTACCACCACTGGACCCTCCAGCGCGGGTAAAACTCCCGCACCGCACCGCCTTCGTGGGAAACTGTCTTCGCGGTGAACTCAACCATCTCTGTGTCCAACATCGCAATACCTTGGTCCTTCGTGTAGATGGCATCTTGCAATCTTCGTCTCGGCCTCCTTTTTCCCAGCCTTTTCGGCTGGACACCGCAAAGTCTACTCGGTCTGTTGTGAGGCTGACCTCGTTATGACATCAGTAATCTTGAGCATTGCTGGACAATGAGGCAGGATGGATCGCACAGTGCGTTGCAAGGAAAGATGTAAGCTCCTCGCTTTCAGAACAATCGCAGCAGGCGCCGGCAATCTCCGCTCGGCGGACACGGTCCGCAGGAGTCGGGACGGCAGCACAAGTAAAAATTCCTCCGCGCCAAGAGGCTTGGTGGTTGCGACAATCGGCTACTAGAAGATGTGGAAGGTCAGGTTTGCGAACATGAATGGTAAAGATCCTCTTCACCCTTTACCGCAGAACGCTAACTCGAGTTAGCCAGGAGTGCACCGTGACGAAATCCCGCGGGCTAACCCATACCTGTTCCCCGATTCGTGTTGCCTTCCTGCTTTTCCTGTTTCTGAACTGCGTGTATTTGCTCACGTCCACGGGGCGGGTGCGGACCATGGACGAACTTGATTCAGTATTGCAGGCAGACAGCCTCCTCCTGCGTCACAATACAGCAATACCGCAGATCGTAAACTCCAGCATCTTGGGCTTTGGCAAAACCGACCGCCATGGGGTTCAACGCTCGGCCTGGCCTGCCGGGCACGCTCTCCTTGTCTTGCCGTGGCACGCGGTTGGGCACTATCTGCTCGCAAAGCTGCCGGGGATTACCAACGATAACGCCGATTTGGCGTTTACAGCCGCGACCTGCTGGAGCAGTGCCACCTTTTCCGCGCTGGCGGTGGCGGCTTATTTCCTGCTCGTCCTCGGGTTGGGACTTGATCCAAAGAGTAGTTTAGCCTGCAGCTTGCTTCTGGGCTTCTCAACTCCCGTATTTGTCTATTCCGGGTGGCTCTATTCGGAACCTGCCAGTGTCGCGATTTTTCTGATAGCCGCCCTGCTGCTCTTCGGCTCTGCAAAGACGATTTCTCTTGCTCGTCTGGTTTTCGCGTCTCTGTTGCTTGCCTTTTCTATCCATGTACGTCCTAACAACATGGTCACCGTTTTCATGTTCATAGGTGCAGCTTTCGTGCTGGACCGGTCCAATCGTCAGGCCAGTTTCCGTTACCGTACTACGGCAGTGTTGGTCGCGGTGGTCGCAATGTCCGGAGCGCTCTACCTCGCTCGTAACTACGCATTGTTTGGCAACCCGTTCGATTTCGGGGTTCCGGCTACGGATGTAACTGGCAAAGACTTGGAGTCCTGGCACAATCCCGTTTGGAAAGGTGTCCTTGGGTTTCTCCTCTCTCCGGGGAAATCGGCAATTTTGTTTTGCCCCCCAATCCTTCTTGGGATCATCGGCCTTCCGCTCCTGTGGCAACGAAATCGCCCTTTAGCCCTGCTTTGCGGGACGGCGCCAATCGTCAATCTCTTCTTCTTCTCGTTCCGCACCCAATGGGAGGGGGGCTACTGCTATGGCCCGCGCTACCTGGTGGTAAGCCTAGCCCTGCTGACCGTCCCCGTTGCCGCTCTGTTCCAAACACCGCCCCGATGGCTAAGTCCGGCTTTTTGGACCGCTGCCATCACCGGCTTCCTTGTCCAGGCGATTGGCCTCTCCACCAACATCATGGAAGACATGGTTCGCAACCACTACTATGATCACCATTGGGATTATCAGATGAGCTATTCCCCTATTACGGGGCAACTGCAACTCGTGTGGAAGTACCTGCATTACCAACCTCAGCACCTTGGCTTGGGGTGGGACCGGTGGTTCGTCCTTCTTCGCGCTGCCGGAGCCAGTGCGCGCCCCTTGATTGGCCTCGTTTGGCTCTTTCTTCTCGGAGCGGCGATGTTTGGCTACCAGACTTGGAAGTCGGTGCAAAAGTGTCAGTATACAAGCAGCCCTGCGAGAGAAACCTGCTGAACCGGCGAGGACTGTCCCGAGGTGCGTCGGCGAGCGGTTTGCGGCCGCCGCGGAAGCGGGTTTGGGCTGACGCGCGCTGAAGGTGACTGGGGATGGTGCCGTGTCGGATGCCGACTTTGGCGCTCCATCGCGCGGAATCCAGGGTTTGACCAGGAATTCGCTGCGACGGTTGATAGTTCAACGAGGCAAAAGAAAAGTATTCCGTAAAATCACTAAAGATCCCCCTCTGATACCAGTCCATATCCGATACGCGCAGCCCCACTGTCCGACGGGTCGAGTTCTATCACTATTCCTTATCTGTATGGTGGTATCCCTTGAGATCGTGTGAACTGCGGCATCGACCAACGGGTGGCTTATTCCTGTTCCCGGCGCCACCCTGCTTATCTCTCGGCAGCTCGATTACCGTGGTACTCTGCCGGCACCGATTTTGGTAGCGCAGAGTTTCTGCTCCAGGCTAAGGTAAAACCCACCTTCGCTGCGGAAGGCGGTTTTGTCAAAGCGTACAGTCGTTATCCGCGACAGCGTCCGTATCAACGGACCACACCTGCGTCGAAAGCCCGTCCTTGCTAAGAACAACCAGATTCGACGCGGCTGGGCTCTCGGTAAGGGTGCCTAGACGGGACGAACGAACCGAGGCGTTGTCATCGGGTGGCATGAGGGTCGCGGCATCGTATCTCGCGAACAGACTGTGTACTGCGACTACTCCGACACCAGTCAAGGGGATGCCTACCTCAGGGGTTCTTGCCCGTTGGACACGTCGCCGCAAAGGGTGGAAGCCGTGAACACGAATGTGAAGGAAAGGGCGGTAGCATGATCAGGAATGTTTGGCGATGGATTAAATACTACTGGCGGCGTAAGAAGATTTATCGCAAGGATGGAACAATATTGATGCCGAGCATCCGATCCTACGAGCTGTTGGATTGTGCTATCGGCGACAAACAAGCCGGGAAAGTCTTACGCTGGCCATCCCCTGCCATCCCTACCTCCAAGGTTGTGAGGTCGAGTAGCAGCGTATCTCCGGCCGCATGCGGAGTGGCTGTGCGCCTCCGAGAACTGTGCGCTGCCATGAGGAGAACGCCTCGGAAGCAAGTTTCCCAACCTGGGAGGCGCAATGCGTCCACGCGGTGACGGGATGTTCGATCGGGGATCGGTTTTTACTCATCCCTTTGTCCTATTGTTGATTGCCCTCGGTCTCCTGTTCGGCGCTTTGATCGTTGCGGGAAGAGCCGTGAGGCAGCAACAGTACCAGCAAACCTACCAAGCCTGTATGGTCGACGGGCACAAATCCTATTACTGTGATGCCTTTGCAAAAGAGGCGGCCCGCTGAACCTCAGACCGGTTGCGCAAAGATGAGGATCTGCGGGGAGACGATGATGTATGCGCAGTTGCTCCCGCCACGACCCCCACTCCACAGAGCCACTGTCGCCGATTGATCGTATGTGCTCCTGCCGCTGCTGCGCTTCATCCCTTTCGCCAGACGCGATCGCCGAGGTCCTGTTGAACACGATAATGCCAAATCGCAACTTAGTTCCTCATCGCCAGCCAAACATGCTGGCCAGGCTTTCAGCCAGCATGGCAGGCAACGTGCGATACACCCGGCTGCGAAGGCCCAGGTAGCCTTGCGTTCCGTCAAAGAGATTGGACATCAACCTGCGAAAACTCTCGCTTGCCGCAGTAAATTGGATGGTGCGTTCCAGGACAGATTCGCCCATCCATCGCCCGGTGTAAAAGCGATCGGACATTTGAGCGGCCAGTTCAAGTTCTGGCAGAAAATGCTGGCGCAGCAGGTCCGGATAACCCTCAGGTTGATCACAGAGTAGGGCCCGAGCGAGAAGCTCCGCCGAGCCCATCGCGTAATACAGGCCTTCGCCCGTCAACGGATCGACCAGACCGGCGGCATCTCCGATCATTGCCCATCCCTCTCCGCTCACCGGCACCCGGCGCAGGGTTTCGGCCCGAAGAGAAGGCAGGAGATGGGAATAGAACTGCGCGTCCCGATAGGCGAAGCCAAGAGAGGTAAGCGAGCGGTGGAGAATGTTTCGGAACTCGCCGGCACTGTTGCTGCGCATGCGACCGCAAATTCCGGCGGAGAGGTGATCCGTACGTGGAAAGAGCCAAATATAGCCGTGAAGGCCATCGAGGAACTGAATCCGCATCACGCTGCTTCGACCCGGAATGTAGTATCCAGCTGTGATCATGAGATCTTGCGGAGCGAAGGGTTGGCACAACTGTTTGCGGAACAGGTTCCGAGCTCCGGCGGCGATCACCACGTAGGAAGCTTTCCAAGAAGACCGGTTGGAACCGATTTGCCAATGGCTCCCTCGACGCTCGAGCTGGACGACGCGATCACGAATGATTTCCGCTCCGGAACGAGCCGCCCGGTCGAGAAGGAGGCCGTTCAACACACAGCGAGAGAAAATTGCGATCGGGCGCTCCAGAGGGAAGCAAACACGGTGCCCCGAGGGCCCAATCAACTCACATTCCCTTACCCAATTCCGGTCGACCGCCGCTGCACGAAGAAACGGCCAATGGAGAAGTGCTTTGTGGGTGATACCGCCGCCGCAAGGTTTTTCCCAGGCTAGCTTTTCGTCGAATAAGAGAACTTTGCGATCGTTTTGGGCTAGGCAGGCGGCGGCAAGGGCTCCAGCAGGGCCTCCCCCCACAATC
>JASHSL010000415.1 GCA_030040855.1 Terriglobales bacterium | reverse complement strand
TAGCCCGCAATCCCCAGAACCAGAATCGCCGATGAGGTAGCAAATGCCGCGGCGAACGAATGGGTGGCGGAAACGATGTAGCCGGTCACGATGGGTGCGCTGATCGCCGCGATCTGGCCACTGAAGTTGACGACGCCGCCCACCGAGCCTACACTCTCTCGCGGCGAAATTAAGGAAGGGATGGTCCAGGCCACGGGCGCGGCGGCGGCTAGGCCGCCGAGCGCGAGACTGATCCAAGTCAGCGCCGTCGCCGGGCGGCGGGCCTGGGCTGCGCCGAGAATCGACAGACCCAATGCCATCCCTCCTACAACCATACCGTGACGGAGCCGATTCGCATTCCAGCCCCGCTCCAGGAGGGCGTCCACCAGCCATCCGCCGACGATTAAGTCCGAGCCAGTCGCCACCAGCCAAGGAAGGCTGGTGTAGAGAACCGATTGCAGCAAAGCTACATGCAGGGAAAGGGTAAGATAACTGGGAAGCCAGTTGAGGAGAAGAAAAAACGTGTAGTTGTAAGCGCCCCATCCCAGCGCAAGACCATAGACTTTGCGCTGGCGCAGGAGATACCCGAGCGAAACGCCCCCTTTTGCCCTGGCAGAACCTTCCGGCTGGGCTCCGCCCTGGATGATGAATTCGAGCTCCTGAGCTGACAGCCGGTCATCCTCCTTAGGATTGCGGTAAACCCGATAAAACCATACGAAATAGAAAAGGCTGATAAAACCGGTCGTGGCAAAGCTCCAGCGCCAGCCAAAATGCAAGAGGAGGAGACCGAGCAACGGGACTCCAATGGCGGTAGAAAATTTCGCCGCTGCGTCAGTAATGGCAGTAGCCAGACTTCGTTCGGCTTGCGTAAACCAGTACCCGATGGCTTTAGCATTCGCGGGAAATGTGGGCGATTCGCTTACCCCCAAAAGTAGCCGTGCCGCGAAAAACCAACTCAGCCCCGGGGCAAGTGCCGCGGCAAAGCAGGCAATGCTCCATAGCAGCGTGCTAATGCGACCCACGCGGCGCACCCCGAGGCGGTCCAGCAAAACACCGGCTGGCATCTGCAACAGGGCATACGTCCAGCTGAAGGCGCTCCCAAGGTAGCCGAACACAACCAAGGAAACTCCGAATGAATCCCTCAGCGATTCACGAGAGACGGACAGATTAATACGGTCGAAAAAGTTGACCAGAACTCCGAGGGCGAGCAGCCATGCAATGCGCCATCGGCGGCGAGGTAGGTTGGGCATGTTCGAGACGGTTCGTACCGCAAAGAGGCCCCGGTAGCTCGCAATCGACACCCTTTGATCGTCCGCGGCAAGAGTTTAACCGAAGGTAGCCGAGGATGGCAGCCAAGGTGCCGCGCCGACCTACCGTCGCCCGTCAGTCCTGGGTTGCGCCGGGTCAAAATGATGCCGGGAGAAAGCTTCCAGCGCAACAGCGTGTCCTGCGGTGGGCTTGATTCTGCTGTCCGCTTCCCCCGGGCACGCGCCGGGCCTGGCTTCATCAACCTCCTCCCGCCATGTCGCCGATGGTTCTTCCTCTTGGATGATCTGTTCTGCTCTCAATCCTGACTTTGAAGATCTCAAGCGCAAAACGCTAGGCAAGCCGAGTCATTCACTCGATTCCGAGACTCGAGAAGAAACTTGTGGCCCACATTCCAGTTTGGATATCATATCGCCACCCGAGTTGACTCGGAAAGAAAGGGTGAGAAAGATGAAAAAAAGGATGATGAGTGCATTTGTTGTTTTGGGTCTCATGATTGCGCTTTCGTCGCCATCTCCAGCTGCAGGAAAGCATCCGCAAATCGAAGAGGCGCTTCGCGCGCTGGCCGCGGCGAAAGACCACCTGCAGCATGCAGCTCACGACTTCGGTGGGCACCGTATCGATGCGATCAAAGCCATCGACGAAGCCGATCACCAACTCCGGATCTGCTTGCAGTACTGATGTTCAAGGGGGACCCCCGCCCGCGTAACCCTCGGGCGGGTGGGACTACTTAAGATGGACGGCGATCCTGCGGGACGCGCAGCCTTGGGTCGCGAGAACCAGCCAAACCCCACCCGAATCGTCATGTCCGGAGCTCCTCTAGGAAGCGCGGGCAAGGTTTCGCACCCGGCCCATTTCCGCTCGGTGGGGCGGCCGTACGATGAGGGGAAACAGCAGCGACACGACCATCACCACCGCAATGATGTGAAGGGCGGTCGTGTATTGGCCCGTGCGCCTGCCGCAGGCTCGCGATCATGATCGGGGAAATCACGCTCCCCACGCCCCATGCCAGCAGGATCCATCCGTAGATTCTGCCCATGAACCTCGCCCCGAAGTAATCCGCTGTAAACGACGGCATCGTGCCGAAGCCGCCTCTGTAACACAAATGAATGGCGGCGAAGGCCGCGCCATCTCTGTTTCGATCCTAGGCAGGGCGAAGAAGATCCCGGATTGGATCAGATAAAGCAGAAAATAGACGCGAGCACGGCCGAGATAGTCAGAATGCCACGCCCCCAGAAGAAACGGCCAGCCGCGTTGAAGATGCCGAGTAGACCCACCATCTTGCCGACTATCGCCATCATGTGGACCTGCTGCTGCGCGATGGGTGACGCCTGACTGATAATCATGATGCCGGACGGAGACGTTGAGGAAGAGCATCAGCCACAGTGCCCAGACCTGCCACCACGTCCCCATGGCCTCTTTCACCGTGCAATCGTAGGTGCCGGCTGCCTTGGCGACGGCGGTTTTCGGCGTCCAACCCTCAGGCTTCCAGCCTATGGGGGGATTCGCGAAAACTGTGCGGCCACGACCGCCCCGAGGAAATAGGCAACTCCGAAGATAAGAAACGAGGTGGGCATGCCCCGATGGAGACAATCTGCCGCGCAGCGATCGGACCCATCAATAAAGCGCCGGCACCGTAGCCGGTAGCCAATGCCGTCATCGTTCCGCGCTTGTCGGGAAACCATTGGCAACCGTTGCCACCGGACAGATGTAGCCCATGCCTCCGCCTGTTCCCGCCAGCACGCCATAGCAGAGATAAAGGAGCGGAAGCGAGTGCTGGGCCACGGCGACGCACGACAAGGCATAGCCGAGACCATAAACCACCCCCGCTACGGCAGCCACTTTCGTTCGTCAAACCCGTCGTCAATAGCGAACACTTGACATCACCAGTCCGACCGAAGGCCGGCGAGGAGCGCCTCGATGAGATCCGAAAGGCTGCGGTCGATGCACCCGGTCTTGTGGCTGCCACGCAGGCAGCGGCAACCCTTCCGCTCATCCGCGGGAAACAGAGCTACTACGGTCTTCCAGCGCTGAAGCCGCCGGGTTGGACCTGGGAGATACCGCTCTATTTGTTCCTTGGGGGCATTGCCGGTATGTCGGCCTGCCTGGCTTTCGTGGCGCACGTGTTCGACAGCGATCCCGCTTTGGTTCGCGCTGCTCTGTGGATCGCCCTCATCGCAGCGGGTATATGCCCGATGCTTCTGATCGCTGATCTGGGAAGGCCAGCGCGGTTTTTGGCGATGCTGAGGGTCGCCAAGATCCAGTCGCCCATGTCGGTGGGGGTGTGGACGCTGGTCGCCTTTTCCGGCTGCGTTTTTTTTGCCCTGCTGGGAAATGAACTTAGGCTGCGAGGTTATGGCAGCCCGCTGCTGATTGGAATGGGCTGGGCTGGAGAGTGCGCGGGAGCGCTGACCGGCCTGATTCTTGCCGCCTATACGGGCGTGCTGATCGGCGCCACCGCGAATCCCGTCTGGTCGCACAATCGCCGGGGGCTGCCGCCCCATTTTCTAGCTGCCGGGCTGGGGGGCGCCGCAGGAGTCCTCGAGCTGTTCGGCTTTCTCATTCCTCCTACGCAACTCCTGGGACTCGCAGCGGCCACGATGGAAACCCTGCTGGGTGCTCACTTCGAACTTAGCCGACTGCCGGTGAATGGCCCGCTCCATCGGGGTAAGAGCGCCTGGGCTTTTCGCATCGCTGGCGTGCTGGCCGGGCCCGGGTCGCTTGTGCTGCGGCTGGCGTCGGACTCAGTCCCCGCACACCGGGCCGCGGCGCTTTGTTTCCTGGGCGGCACCTTGCTCAGCCGCTATGCCTGGATTTGGGCCGGCATCGCTTCCTCCCGAGACCCCGAGGCGTTGTTTCAGCTGCAACGGAAGATCTGATCACGCTCGCGTTGTTCCCTGCGTGCGCTCGACCGGCTGCACGAAAGAAGGCCGACCCGGTTTCGTAGTAGTGCCGCAGTTTGAAATATGACGCGTGGAATGTAGATGCCGCTGTCGCGCGGCACTTTAGAGCTGCCGTAGGCGAACGCGAGTGCCATCCAGGTAGTACCGTGTCTTACAGTAAAATGAGCGGTAAAGCGGGGGCACTAAACTTATGAGCCCAAAGACCATCCTGATTCTTGCCATGTTCTCAATGCTGCCGGCGGCCGCTCAAGACCCACCGAGAACGCGCACGCAATGTAGATTCCCGGACGGAAATACCATCACGGTTTCTTATTCTCCTGGGCAGTTCGGAAGCACGCGACTGGCGACGGATGAAGACCTTGTGACGATCGGGGGAAGAAGGATTCCTGCGGGCGATTACGCTATCTCACCGGCAAAGGACTCCGAGAACAACTGGACTCTAACGATGAGGAAGCAGACCAGGGGAAAAGGTGCTTCCTTTCCGTTACCGCCACTTCCCATGTCGATTACTAGGGCCTCTTCCCCAATCAAAACCATCCACGTTTCATTCGCTAAGGCTGATGCAACCTGTACCATGCTTTGGGGGCTCGAGAAATCGAACGTTCTGCTCTCTCTGGAGTTTACGGAAATGAACACCGATATGCCGCTGGTTCAGGAGTGAAACGCGTCTTTTCGACGGAGCAAGCCCCCTAGTTGAAAAGAGCCAGGTCGATTGTGTCGGCCATGGCTTGGTAGCCGGCATCGTTCGGGTGAAGATGGTCTGGAGAAGAGAAGCGCGCCAGCATTCTGCTGGGATGCTCCGGATCGCGAAGAACCGCGTCGAAGTCGATGACACCGTCAAAAGCGCCACCGGTCCTGATCCATTGGTTCACCGTCCGTCGAACTGCTTCCTTCGACTCCGAATAGTAGCCCGGCAAGTCCGCACCTTCACAAGGAGTGATGGTGGCGCCAATCAACTTGATTCCGTGAGCGTGCGCACGAGCTATCAGTTGCAGGTAGGCTTCGATTAAATCCTCCGAAGTACGCACACCGGCCGGATCTGCGAGGAACCGGCCTGCGATCGTGGCGCCGGGAAAACTGATGTCGTTGATCCCTTCGAGAAGCACGATGTGAGTCACGCCTGGCAGCGTCAAGCCGTCCCGGTCGAAGCGGGCCAAGGCGCTGGCGCCAAGTCCTGCGCTCAGGCCCACGCGGGCGCTGAGGCCATCGTCGTTGCTCAGCAACCGGTTACCGGCGAGTCCTTCGTTGACAACCGCCAGCTTTGAGGCTTCGGAGGAATTTAACACACGACGGACGAGATCACTCGGCCAATTATGGTCGGCATCCACGGTGGACTGATCGCCATCCACGAGCGAATCGCCAAACGCAACCACCAAGCGCTGCGATGGCTGGGCAGGAACCAGCACGGCGCTGATCAAGATCGATGACTTGGACGTCGCTCCACTGTTGAGCTTCTCCGCATGAGTCTGGTCTCCACCTTGCGAAATGATTGCGCGCTTTAGCGCAAGCTCATGAATCGTCGGGGTGGAGACGCGCCGGGGAAAATAAACGCTTAGGCTGATCTCGGCTCCGGCACGGACCGGGAAAGCAACCGGATCGCTGAGAATGGGCGCCCCAGGAGGAATGAGGATCGAATTGCGCCCACTAAACCTTACATTGTGAATGCTCTCTGGCCGAACGCTCGCTGCGTCAGTCGGGGTTGCAACGGTCACAGCTCCAACGAGAAGCGGCACCGAGCCGTATTCGTTCGAAAGGCGAATCGAGATTCGAGATCCTCCAATCGATACGCGCACCCGTTCGCGCACCGTTTGATTCTCGAGGTTGAGCATCGGCAGGTTGGGATTGGGGTTGGTTGATTCTGGGCTGGACGCCCAAGCGGCAATCCATGCATTTGCTTGCGCTAGCGCGATTCTTGGAGCCAAGATCGATTGCGAGGAGCATAGAAGAACGTAGGCAAGAGTGGAATGTCGCACTGCGCTCATCAAGACAGGGTTCTCCTGAAGTGAATTGGAACGTGGTGAAATCGAATCTTGTCCATCTCCGCCTATTTCATGGCTGAATAATCCGTCGGACGCATGTATACCTCGTCCACTTGGTACCGATCCTCGACCTTCCGTATCAGAGGCTCCGCGGATTTCCGATACGGTGGAAACTCGGGGTCGGCATGAAGCGCCTGCCAATTCTTGACTGCTTGGTCATGGCTGGGATGAGCGATAAGGTAAATGAATGTGTCGTTCCACGCGGGATCCTCGTTCGGTATCCAATAGCCAACAACGTCGAGACCGTGTTTCGCCTGGAGCTTTGCCACGTCGCGAAAGAGCGACTCGAGAGTTGGCCCTTTGCCCGGCATGGTGTGATAGATCATGAGTTCGAAAACGCGATTGCTTTCAGCCCTTGCTTCTGTGACGTGCCCCAGGCGAGCTGTGATAAGCGATCCAGCGGCAAAAGAAACCAGTGCGGTAACGCAAACCATCCTCCGTTGGAAGATCCAGCGGCTGAACATCGAAAAGGCTGATTTGCAGTTCGTGGCCATGGGTTCACGCTCCTCCGCCAGCCATCTGGCAGGTCGCATTCCGACACCCGCGGACGGGCAACTCTCGCCTTCTGTCAAAGACTGAGGCCGCTTCAAATTGTTAGCAGCTTCTCGCAAGAAATCCGATGAGACCGCACCAGGTCGTAAAGGCGCTGTAGCGGTGGGTACCGGGAACAATAACTTCTCTTCTGGTGTCATAGTACTCAGGTTCCCACACTCGCACCCGCAGCAATGTTTCCCAACAGGTAACGCCGGTTCACACTTCGGTCCGCCACTGCCTGATCTTCAGGGTCCGAACCGGTTGCGGTCATGCCTGCTGGTTCATAAATGTGTTTCCGCACGTAATCGTAATAATTTTCTCCACTGGCCTTTTCGATAACCACGCCGAGCAGAACAAAGCCGTAGTTGCTGTACTCCCACCGGCGCAACGGTGTTCGCGGACGGTATAGGCCACGCGCGCCACATGGTGGTCGGATCGAACGGAGTTGTTTACGTGAACACGTGGTCCGGCGACTATTACGACTTCGACAAAGTACCCGAAGGCGGCTTCCTGGTAGCTCTCGAAGACAAAGCGGGAATGGGAAAGGCAGACACCATCGAACGCTTCGGCGAAACCCAAAAAATAGGAGGAGCTGGCGGAACCGGGATTGGCATCTACAACGAAGCAGTTTACGCCGAGATCAACGATCGCATTGTGAGATATGCGCTGCCGAGCGGTGCTTTTGTGGCCCAGACCCCGTCTGAGACCATTGTGTCGGGATTGCCACTCGGCGGCGATCATCCGATGCACCCATTCATCATCGGGAAAGACCGATCCTTATATATAGACGTCGCTTCCGCGACGAACTCCTGCCAGCCGCAGAACCGGCAACCCAAGATTCCGGGAGCGAATCCATGCACAGAGTTGGAGACGCGCGGCGGCGTGTGGCGCTACGACGCCAACAAGACTGACCAGAAGTTTTCTCCCGCAAATCGCTGCGCGACAGGAATCCGCAACGGCGAAGGTTTTGCATTCGACGCAGCAGGCAATCTGTTTGTCACACAGCAGGGACGCGATCAACTGCATTCGAATTGGCCCGATCTCTATAAGCCCTCGGAAGAGGCTACGCTGCCGGCCGAAGAGCTGTTGCTGCTCTAGGCTGGGGGCGATTATGGCTGGCCGGAATGTTTTACGACGGCGTGCAGAACAAACTTGTTCTCGCCCCTGAGTACGGCGGCGATGGAGGAAAGACTGTAGGAGCCAGCGCCAACAAGATCGGGCCCGCCGCCGCTTTTCCGGCCCACTGGGCTCCGAACGCGATGGTTCGCTATGACCAGAAACAGTTTCCCGCCCGCTATCGGGACGGAGTGTTCATCGCCTTCCATGGTTCGTGGAATCGCGCGCCCTACGCGCAGGGCGGATATAACGTGGTGTTCCAGCCGCTCAGTGGAGATCACGCATCTGGCAATTGCGAAATCTTTGCCGATGGCTTCGCCGGTCCGGTAAAGACTCCCGAAGGCGCCCAGCATCGTCCCACCGGACTCGCGGTTGGGCCTGACGGGGCGCTTTACGTGTCCGACGATATTCGCGGACGAATTTACCGAATCGTTTACACGGGCGACCCCGCTGGGCCAGCGCCCAAGACGACACCATGCCCGAGCAATTCGGCGCCTGCTGGCAAGGTTGTGCAAGCCGAGTCAGCGCCGCCAGAAAGCAATACCGCCGACCTCCCGGTGCCGGAGGGTTCGTCACCTCAGATGGTCGCGTTGGGATACCGCATCTATAGGGACAGGTGGGCAGAGCGAGTTGCACCGGCTGCCACGGGGCGAAGGGGACCGGCACTCCACTCGGACCGGATCTGACCAGGAACAACTGGATGTGGAGTGATGGCAGTCTTGCCGGAATCTTGAAGGTGATCACGGAAGGTGTGCCCCAGCCGAAGCAATTTCGCAGTCCGATGCCGCCGATGGGAGGAGCGCAACTTTCGGATACTCAGGCGTCGGCCCTTGCAGCCTATGTG
>JASHSL010000414.1 GCA_030040855.1 Terriglobales bacterium | reverse complement strand
CCGGGCTCGGTCGCCGCCCTTCTCGAAGGGATTCAAAGCCTACACCACCCGCTCCTTGCGGTGAGTCTGGCGGCGGGCGTACCCCTTGCCGAGCTGCGGGCCCGCTTGGGTCCTCCGGTGGCATGGGCACGAGCTATGCCGAGCCCGCTGTGCCGCAGCCGTCACGGTCTAACCGCGTTGGTCTTCGATCGCGCCCTCCCTTCGCCGGCGAAACGCAAGATCAGAAGGTTGTTTTGGCAACTGGGGCAGGTTCTCGAGATTCCCGAGAGTGAGTTTGACGCATTTACCGTTACCTACTCGGCAAGCCACGGTTATCATGCCCTGGCCACGCTGGCCAAAGCCGCCCAGAAACTCGGTTTGCGTAAGAATATCGCGCTCACCGCCGCGGCTCACGCCCTGGCCGACGGAATCGTTGCCTGGAGAGAAGCGGACCTTTCGCTCGATGCGCTGCTCGACGAGGCTGCAACTCCGGGAGGGATCGCGGCGACGGTGGTGGAGTCGATGAACCGGGCGGGATACCAAGAGGCGATTCAGGAGGGACTGGCGGCTGGTATCGTGAGAGCGCGAAAAAACCAACCGTGAAGTCTTGCGCGACTCCCGAGAGGTGCCTGCGGAAGCCGTCGAAATTCATGCCTGCAGCGGCTGCCCGCCGGCAAACCGGGGCAGCCGGTGAATCCAAATCCCATCTGGACGAGTGGGCGTACCGCCTCAGTTGCGCGTGGTGGCTTTTCCGGTCAGAAGCTTAAGGTAGTTATTTTCGAGGGATAGGTTGGCCTTCTGAACCGACTGCAGGATGCGGTGCATCCGCTCTCGATCTTCGCGGTTCAGCTCTTTGAATTGCACGGCCACGCCGCACCCGAGGTCCATTCTTGTGACCGAACCCTCTGTCTTGAGTTGGGTTTCCCCTTCCGAGAAAACGATTTGCAGTTGCGAGCCAGGGGGGAGAACAGCGCTGGTCTCGACATAACAGCCGCCCATGCTGATATCGGTCAAGTTTCCGAAGACCGGACCGCTAGCTTGCGAGCGCAACTCGATGGTCATCCGGCACTTCATGCGAGGCTGCGAGCGACGGTTTTTGCGCGTCGGCTGCTGCCGCTTTTCCAGATACATGCGCCGGTCGGCCTCGGCCAGCAATTCTTCCGCGTCTTTGCCGTCGTCGGGATAGACCGCCTGCCCCACGCTGAGCGTGAGGATGTCCTCGGCGCAAACCTCGATGCCGGCTTGTTTGGCTAGGTCCCGCAGCTGTTGGGCTCTCTTCTCTGCTGCATCCGGGGGTAGGCCGGCGGCGACCACCACAAATTCGTCTCCTCCCATGCGGGCTACGTAGTCATATTCCCGGCAGGTGTCTTTGAGGGCCTGTGCGAACAGCCGCAGCACCCGGTTTCCCTCCAGGTGGCCAAAGCGGTCGTTGATCTGCTTGAAGCCGTCCATGTCACAGACCATGACCGTGAGAGATGTCTGCTCCCGCTTGCAGCGGGCTAGTTCACGGTCGAGTTGCAGGAACAGCGATCGAGCGTTTGGCAAGGCAGTCAGATAGTCGGTGGTGGCAGAACTTTCCGCTTGCTGGTATTTCAAGGCATTCTCGATCGCCAAGGCCATCTTGGACGAGATGGCCAGCAAAATTCGCAGGTCATCGGAGGTAAATGCATCGCGCTCTGCGCGATAAAGCGCCAGCACCCCGATCATCCCACTCACGCCATCGAGAGGGACGGCCAGCGCCGAGCGCAACGTACTGAACTTGGTCGGATCATTCAAATACCCCGGCTCCACCGACGGATTGCCGTTAATAATGGGCTTCTTATTCTGTGCCACCCATCCGGAAAGGCCCTGTCCCACCGGAATTCGCAGGGACGAAAACAAACGGAAGTTATCGCCGTTGACGTATTCCGGCACCAGCTCTTCGTTGCGCCGCAGATAGATCGCGATCGCGTCGTAACGCACCAGAAGCCGCAGCTTCACCGAGAAAACCGACAGGGTCTCTCCTACGCTGAGCGAAGCACCCAAATCCTGGCTCAACTCAAACAGGGTCTGCGCTTCCTGCCGCGCGGCCGCGATCGAAGCCAGGAAGCTGGCCTCCCGTCCGGCAGCATCTTTGACCGCGCTAGCCTCAAAGCCGGCTGCCGGCGCCAAGCCGCGCTCGATCTTCACTGCGGTCGAGAGCTTCGACTCCACCTCCTTGTCCTTGCGGCATTGGGCTTCGACTTGCTTCTCGAGTTGACGATAATGCTTCATGAGCACATTCACAACCCGTGGATCGAAGGCTTTTCCCGATTCCGCCGCCAGGCGACGCACGGCTTCCTCGATCGGGAGAGCCCGGCGGTACTGACGATCAGAGGCTAGAGCGTCGATGAAATCGACGGCGGAGAGAATGCGCGCCCCGATGGGGATTTCATTTCCCTTCAAGCCGAACGGGTACCCCGAACCGTCCCATTTTTCGTGATGCGCCCGCACAATGGGCACGACCGGATAAGGGAAGCGCACGCGCTCGAGAATTTCAGCCCCGACGATCGGGTGGATCTTCATCTTCTCGAATTCTTCCGGAGTAAGACGGCCCGGCTTCGAGATAATGTGCTCCGGGACGGCGAGCTTTCCGATATCGTGCAAGAGCGCCGCGGCATGGAGCGCTTCTGTCTCCCCGGGTGTGATGCCCAGTTCTTTGGCCAACTCGATAGCATAGACTCGCACCCGCTCGAGGTGGTCGTGGGTGGTAGAGTCCTTGGCTTCGATCGCCAGGGCCAGCGCCTCGATGGTTCGCAAATGCAGGTTGGCCATCTCCTCCACGTGGCGCTTTTCATCTTCCAGCTTGCCCAGGTACAAGCGGTAGGAGCGATAGATCACATAAATAACCGGAGCAATCAGCAGGGAAGTTTCCCAGTTAAAGGCGTCGTCGAGCCAGCCGATGACACCTGCGATGGCGGCTCCAACCAGGTAGTAGGGAAACGACCAGAAATAACATTCGACCAGGATTTCCTTCACCGACTTGGTTTCGGTGAACGAGATGACCGTGGCAATCGAACCGGTATTGGCCACGAAGTAGATGCTTCCGGCGATCCCGAGCGCCAAGGCGTGGCTTTCGACAAAACCATGGGCGAGCATCAGGTGATACACCTTGTAGGCGAGGGCGGTCGAGACCATGCTCGAGCAAAGGTTGAAAATAATCTGAATGCCGTTGGGCCGGTCCGGATACAGGCAACGGACTAGAAGGGAGGTGCTGCCCAGAACTAACGTTTCGGAAAAGCTGAGCTGCAGGATCCCTAGAAGGACGAAGAGGAAACTCATCGTCATTGTGCCCGCGACTCCGGGCAGATTCACTTTGAGCCGTGATGCCAGGATGGCTACGCCGAGATAACAGATGAACTCGGCCGTATTGCGGCTCGAGGCGTCGATGAGTCCATAAGCAAGCGCCGCTGTTCCCAAAGCCGCGATGATGCTGATGAAGGCTTTGGCCCCAGTCGGCAGGAACATCCAGGACTGTGGCCGACCTGCTAATTCGCTGCTCATACAGTGTGAAGTTCGACGAGAGGGCCTCAGGAGCGCTCGCCGAAATCTAAGGAATAGCAACTAATGCTCCTAGATACAATGGCTTACATGTCTGTGACGGAAACTTCGGTAATCTCCGGAGGCTCGGCAAGCGGGAGGTAAGCTTGCCCACGTCCAGCTGATTGAGCGGGAGATTGTGCGTTGAGGATCAGATAGTTGCGCCCGCTGGACACCATTGCATGTCGAAACCGGTAGAGAAGATCTGCTTTCACGTCAATGTCTTGCCAGTGTTGGGCTTTCCTAGATCTGATCGAAACTGAGCTCTGCCCATGTTCTCGAGCATCCGATCATGATTGCCCGTAGGATGGGCCTAGATGGGTTCGATTTTCGTGAGCCGTTCATGAATCTTTTCGAGCAGCTCGGCGATCTTCTCGAGTACCTCTTTGGTTTTCCCTGACCGCTGACTCGAGCTCATTCGGTCTCGCGTAGCTAGTTTTGGTTTCTGAGGAGCTTTTCAAAACTGGGGGCAGGCAGCGCACGTTTAAGTTCCTCCGTCCTTAACAGTAAAGGCATTCGAGCGCGTGGTTCCCACGTTGCAGATGATGGTGAGAATATTGCCGCTCGGTGCGGTGAGGATCAACTCCGGAGCTTGTGGTTTTCTGGCCGCGGGTTTGTCTCGTAGAACGGGGTGGGCCGCTCTGCGTTCTGGTAGTATCAAAGGTAAACAAAGCCACTTCGTAAGCATGA